>JAFKLV010000349.1 GCA_017304125.1 Sphingomonadales bacterium | reverse complement strand
CGCCGACATCACCTTGGGCGGTGGGGTGAAAGCCGAGCGATGCACCGGCATCGCGATCCGCGCGGTCGAGCGCCATTGCGCCAGCACCGCAAGCCGCCCGTAAGCATCATTGCCCGGCGCGGCGACGATGCGATCCGCCACCTCGCGCAGCGGCGGGAGCGTGGTCACCAGGCCGGGCAGGCCACGCGCCGCGCCGATGCTTCCCCCGCCATCGCGATCGCCGCGATCATCGCCCCCGGCTCGGCCTGGTCCTTGCCGGCGAGGTTGAACGCGGTGCCGTGATCAGGCGAGGTGCGCACGATCGGCAGCCCGAGCGTGATATTGACCCCGTCGTCGAAAAACAGCGTTTTCAACGGGATAAGCGCCTGATCGTGATAGCAGCAGAGAATCGCGTCATAACCCGCGCGGCCACGGGCGTGGAACAGGGTGTCGGCGGCGAACGGGCCGCGTGCATCGATCCCCTCGTCGCGCAGGATCGCAATCGCGGGCTCGATCAGGTCGATTTCCTCACGCCCGATCGCGCCGCTTTCGCCCGCATGCGGGTTGAAGCCGGCGAAGGCAAGACGGGCATTGTCGATTCCGAAATTGCGCTGGAGCCCGCGCGCGGTGGCGCGCGCCTTGGCGACGATCAGCTCGATCGACAGCAGCGAGGCGACGCGCGCAAGCGGCACATGCGTGGTGATCGGCACGACGCGCAGCCCCGGCCCGGCGAGCATCATCACCGCATTGGAGCCGGCAATGCCGCAACGTTCGGCGACGAATTCGGTCTGCCCCGGATGTGTGAAGCCGATATCGTAGAGCTGCGCCTTGGAAACCGGCCCGGTGACCAGCGCGCCGGCCGCACCCGATCGGGCAAGGCCGACCGCCAGTTCGAGCGAATGAAGCGCGCAGCGCGCGCCATCCGCATCGGGCGCGCCGGGCTCGATCTCGCCGGCATCCTCCACCGTCAGCACCGGCAAGGCGGTGGCGAAGGCGCGCGGCACTTCGGCGAGATCGCTGATTCGCGCGATCGGGCCGTGCCACACGCGCTCGATCGCGCGCGCATCGCCGACCGCGACGAACGGCGGCAGGCCGCGCTGGTCGCGCATGTCCCAGGATTTGGCGATGATTTCAGGGCCGATCCCGGCCGGGTCGCCCATTGAGATCGCGAGCGGCAACACCCTATCGTTCCTCAGCGATATTCGACCACGGCATCACGCCGGAGATCGCGCAACGCCTGTTGCGCGCGCAGGTTGACGCGCTGCTGCTCGAGCTGGCTCTGGATCTGCTCAGCACCGGGGAGCTGCGCACTGCTCGCCTCGTCGCGGCCGCACAGCACCAGGGTACGGACGCCGTCGGTGGGCGAGCCGAACGGCGGGCTGGCCTGGCCGACCTGAAGCTGGAGCATGATCTGCTGCAGCGCGGTCGGCAGATCGCGGATGCGGATCGTGTCGTTGTCGACCACCTCGGCGCCGATCTGCGCCGCGACCTTCTCCACCGAGCCGCAGCCCTGCAGCGAGTGGGTGACATTGGCGAACTCGGTGGTCCGTGCCGTTGCCTGCGCCTGGGTGGTGCCCGGCGGGAATTTGATCGTCATCTGCTTCAGGCTGAGCCGCGCATCACGCGGATCAGCGGTCAGCACCTGGCGCTTGTCGACCAGATACAGGATCGAAAAGCCACCCGGCACGGCAACCGGGCCGGCAACCTGGCCGATCTGCATCTGCGCCGCCGCTTGCGACAGTGAATCGGGCAGTTGCGAGGCGCGCACCCAGCCGAGATCGCCGTTGACGCCGCGCGTCGACGCTTCGGAGAAATTGCGCGCGAAATAGCCGAACGGTGCCTTGCCCTTGTGGATTTCGTCGATCAGCTGGCGGGCATTGGCATAGACCTGATCGGAACGATCCGGGGTCGCCGAAAGGTAGATTTCGTTGAGGTGGAATTCCTCCGTCCCCTTCGCCGCTTCGAGGCGGGCGAGGATCGCCTTCACTTCGACATCGCCGACGTTGACGAACGGTTCGACGCGGCGGCGCAGATAGCGGCTCCATGCCGCTTCGGCCTCGATCTGGCGCCGAATCGAGCGGTCCGACGAGCCGTTCTGGCGCAGGAACGCGGTGAATTCCTCCGGCGTCTTGCCGAAATTCTTCGCGACGCGGGCGAAATTCTGGTCGATCTCGGCCGGCTCGATCTTCACGTCGGCGGTCTTGGCCTGCTGGATTTCCAGCACTTCGTCGATCAGCTGGCGCAGCACCTGCAGCCGCAGGCGATCGTAATCCTCGCCCTGCAGCTTGATGTTGTTCGCGGCCATGATCAGCGCGACGCGCTGGTCGACGTCGGTGCCGGTGATCACATAGTCGTTGACGATCGCCGTCGCCTTGCGGACGTTGGGATCGAGCTTGCCGAAGATCTGCAGATTGGCGGGAATATCCAGCCCGGTATTATCGGGCATGGACTGGTCCTGAACCGTCTCCTGCTGCTGCTGGCCGATCGCGGCGCTTGCCGCCGCTATCGCCAGCACCGCACCGATCAGGCGGCCATACCGCACCGCCCCGTTCCGTCGCATGATCACTCTGTTCGGATTCCCATCTTCCGCGCGTCAAAGCGCGTATGCACCAGCTTCGCTGAACCTCGGCTTAGCGCCCAAACTCAGTCAGGACAACGCCGTGGCGGCGTTTGGATGCTAGAACCCGAGGTTCTTGAACGCCAGCGTCAAAAGATAGCTGTTGCCGGCGCGCGCGTCGCCGGTCGACTGATATTCGCGCTTCCACGTTGCGCCGATCGTGAGGCAATCGTCCTCATAGGTGATCCCCAGCCGGTGCCGGACCGGGTTGAAGCTGTCGCCGGTCGTGGTGGTGGTCGTGATCGGGGTGGTGGTCGTCGTATTGGCGCTGTTGCTCAGGTCGATCACGGTCGAGCCATAGGCCGACCAGAAGCGCGAGATCTTGATGCGCGCGCCGAGGCGCAATTCTTCCTG
>JAFKLV010000348.1 GCA_017304125.1 Sphingomonadales bacterium | reverse complement strand
CGGCATCCAGAGCCGCAAAAGGCATCGCTCGTTACTCTGGATGCCGGGTCGAGCCCGGCATGACGGGTGGAGAGGTGGGCGCCCGACGCAACGTCAGGCCGCCACCAGCGCACGATATTTCGCGCGCAGCGACACCTTGTCGATCTTCTCGGTGCCCAGCCGCGGCAGCGGATCGGCGACGATCCAGATCTTCGCCGGCACCTTGAACGCCGCGATATGCTTGAGCAGGAAGGCGGTCAGCTCCTCCGCGGTCAGCGCCGCGCCGTCGGCGGGGTGGATCACCGCGCCGGGCACTTCGCCGAACTTCTCGTCCGCCAGCCCGAACACCGCCGCTTCCGCCACCGCGGGATGCTCGTAGAGCGCCGCCTCGACCTCCTGGCAGCTGATATTCTCGCCGCCGCGGATGATGATGTCCTTCTTGCGGTCGACGATGAACAGATAGCCCTCTTCGTCGAGGTAACCGATATCGCCGGTGCGGAAATAACCGTCGGCGGTGAAGGCATCGGCGGTCGCATCGGGGCGGCCCCAGTAGAATTCGAAATTGGCGACCGAGCGGATGCACACCTCGCCGCGCTGCCCGATGCCAAGCGCGCGGCCGGCATCGTCGAGGATCGCCATATCGACCAGCGGCAACGTCGGCCGCCCGGCCGAATTGGGCTTGGCGAGATAATTGCCGCGCAAATTGCCCGTCCCGACCCCGTTGGTTTCGGTGAGGCCATAGCCGATCAGCGGCGCGCCCTGCATTTCCTCATGAATCCGGCGGACATGCTCCACCGGGCGCGGCGCGCCACCGGCGGCGATATCGGTCAGCGTCGACAGATCATATTTGTGCCGGTTGGGGTGGGTGAGCATTTCGAAGCTCATCAGCGGCACCCCGACGAAATAGGTGATCTGCTCCTGCTCGATCAGCCGCATCGCCTCTTCGGCATCCCATTTCGGCATCAGCACCAATTTGCGCCCGATCGCCAGCGACATCAGCATCACCGGCACTTCGGCGGTGACGTGGAACAGCGGCACGTTGAGCAGCGTGGAGGGCTGGAGCGTGCTCACCTCGCCATCCTGCGTGGCGATCGCCAGCATCATCATCGCCGAGGACAGATAGTTGAACACCCCCTGCACCACCTGGCGATGCGTCGACAGCGCTCCCTTCGACTGCCCGGTCGAGCCCGAGGTGAACAGGATCGTCGCATGATCGTCCGGCCCGATCGCGGGCAGCGCGCCGACGTCGCGCGTGGTGACCCCGGCCAGCGCCTTGGCCAGCGGCAGCGTATCGTCGAAGGTGAAGACGTTGGCGGTCAGCCCGGCGATCGTCGCCAGCCGCGCGGCGCGCGGGCCATCGGCGAAGACCAGCGTGCAATCGACATCCTCGATCGCGTCGCGGAATTCGTCGGCCTGCCACCAGCCGTTGAGCAGGGTGGCGACGCCCCCGGCCAGCAGGATGCCGAAATAGAGCACGATCCACGACGGCGAATTGCGCGCCGCGATCCCGACGCGATCGCCCTTCTTCACCCCGAACCCGCCGACCAACGCCCCGGCAACCTCGGTCGCGGCGGCATAGACTTCGGCGAAGGTCAGCCGCTCGCCGCCGGCAACGAGGAATTCGGTCGCTTTATGCTCGCCGCAGAAATGCGCGATATAGGCGCCGAGCGTCGGCGGGGCGGCGGCGATCAGCGGCAACTTGCGGCCGAATCGCTCGATCTCGGTCAATGCAAGCGGACCTCCCTCGCCAGTCAGCGCAGCCATCACCGCGTCCATCTTGAGGTCCAACTCGGTTTTCATGCGCCTCTCCGCTTGGTCTTGTCTCGCGTGGCCACTATGCAGGCTCGAAGCACGAGGGAAAAGCCTTGATCCTGTCTTTGTCAGTCGCCGCCGCCAGCCATATCCATTTCACCGACCTCGGGCTCCACCCGGAGATCTTCTCGGTCGGCTTCTTCAGCCTGCGCTGGTACAGCCTCGCCTATATCGCCGGCATCGTCATCGGCTGGTGGTATCTGCTCAAGCTGCTCGCCCAGCCCGGCGCGCCGATGTCGCGGCAGCATGCCGACGATCTGGTATTCTATGCGACGCTCGGCATCATCCTCGGCGGGCGGATCGGCTATGTGCTGTTCTACGCCCCGGATATGCTGCTCCACCCGATCCGCATCCTGCGCTTGTGGGATGGCGGCATGTCGTTCCACGGCGGGGTGATCGGCACGACGATCGCGATCATCGTCTTCGCGCGCAAGAACGGGCTCAACTGGCTGCGCATCCACGATTATGTCGCGTGTGTCGCGCCGTTCGGGCTGTTCTTCGGCCGGCTCGCCAATTTCGTGAACGGCGAATTGTGGGGCAAGCCGAGCGAGCTGCCCTGGGCGATCGTCTTCCCGCACACCGTTCCCCCTGGGATGATGGAGCCGGCGCGCCACCCGAGCCAGCTCTATGAGGCGGGGCTGGAGGGCGTAGTGCTGTTCCTCGTCCTGTGGTTCTTCTTCTGGCGCACCAAGGCGCGTTACGCGCCGGGCAAGCTCGTCGGCATCTTCGTGCTCGGCTATGGCCTTGCGCGCTTCTTCGTCGAATTCTTCCGCGAGCCCGATGCGCAATTCGCCGGCACCTTCTTCGCCACCACGATCCATATGGGGCAGATTCTGTGCCTGCCGATGATCGCGGGCGGGCTCTACCTGATCGCGACCGCGCCTGCGCGCCGCCGCCGGCTGGAGCCGATCGCCGGGAGCGACAGCGTCGCGTGACCGAAGCTGGCGACGAAGCCCCGCTGCCCGAGCGGCTGGCGCGCGCGATCACGCTCGGCGGGCCGATCCCGGTCAGCCAGTTCATGGCCGCCGCCAATGCGCATTATTATGCGACGCGCGATCCGCTGGGCGCGGGCGGCGATTTCACCACCGCGCCCGAGATCAGCCAGATGTTCGGCGAACTGATCGGGCTATGGGCGGCCGATCTGTGGGATCGCGCCGGGCGCCCGGCGGATGCTGTGTGGGTCGAGCTTGGCCCCGGCCGCGGC
>JAFKLV010000347.1 GCA_017304125.1 Sphingomonadales bacterium | reverse complement strand
GGTCGGCCGGCTGGAAAGCGAAGGCATCCTCGCCGTCGCGTTCGATGCGGGCACGAGCATCGCCGACGGCAGCTGGCTGCTGATCCCAGTGCGCGTGATGGTCGATGCCGACGATCTGGAAGCCGCGCGGGCGATCGTCGGCTCTGCCTGATTTTCGGGCAGTCGTTCGCAGCTGCACAAAATTTGCCCGCAATTTAGGTCACCGAGCGCACAACCGCTGCCGTTGGCCCTTCGACAAGCTCAGAGCGAACGGGGGCGGATAGCCGGAATTTACCTCGCCCCACGTCATCTGGCACGACCGTTGCGAAGCGCCCTTTCGGACAAACGGAAGGGGGCAAGATGAAGCTCATCATCGCCATCATCAAACCGTTCAAGCTCGACGAGGTGAGAGAAGCGCTCACCATCCTCGGCGTGGCCGGCATGACGGTTACCGAGGTCAAGGGCTTTGGCCGGCAGAAGGGCCAGACCGAAATCTACCGCGGCGCCGAATACAGCACCAACATGGTGCCCAAGATCAAGGTCGAGGTGGTGTGCCCGAGTGGACTCGCCGACCGGGTGGTGGAGGCGATCCAGGCCTCGGCCAACACCGGCGCGATCGGCGACGGCAAGATCTTCGTCCTCGATGTGGGGCAGGCCGTGCGCATCCGCACCGGCGAAACCGACGATTCCGCGCTGTGAAGGGGGATATGATGAAGCGAACCACGATGATGGCCGGCGTCGGCCTGGTCGCGACGCTCGCGCTCGCCGCAATGCCCGCCTGGGCACAATCGGCAGCAGCGGCCGCGCCCTCGCCGATTCCGGCGGCGACGGTCAACAAGGGCGACACCGCCTGGATGCTCGTCTCCACGCTGCTGGTGCTGATGATGTCGGTACCGGGGCTTGCACTGTTTTACGGCGGGCTGGTCCGCACCAAGAACATGCTGAGCGTGCTGACCCAGGTGCTGATGATCGTCTGCATGGTCGCGGTGGTCTGGGTCACTTATGGCTATTCGATCGCCTTCACCGGCGGAAACGCCTTTTTCGGTGGGCTTTCCAAGGCCTTCCTGATGGGGGTCGACGCCAATAGCCAGGCCGCGACCTTCTCCAACGGTGTCTATATCCCCGAATATGTCTATATCTGCTTCCAGATGACCTTCGCCTGCATCACGCCGGCGCTGTTCATCGGTTCGGTGGCGGAGCGGGTGAAGTTCTTCCCGTTGATGCTGTTCACCCTGTTGTGGGTGACGTTGGTCTATTTCCCGATCGCGCACATGGTTTGGTATTGGGGCGGGCCTGACGCGGTCGCCGCCGCCGCGCTGAAGGGCGCCGATGCGCTCACCGCGCAGAATCTGGACGCTGGCTGGCTGTTCCAGAAGGGCGCGCTCGATTTCGCGGGCGGCACCGTGGTGCATATCAACGCCGGCATCACCGGGCTCGTGCTGTGCATCCTGCTCGGCAAGCGCATCGGCTTCCCGCGTGAGCCGATGCCGCCGCACTCGCTGACCATGACGATGATCGGCGCCTCCCTGCTGTGGGTCGGCTGGTTCGGCTTCAACGCCGGCTCCAACCTCGAGGCGAACGGCGTCACCGCGGTCGCCTTCATCAACACCTTCGTCGCCACCGCCGCCGCCGGCCTCTCCTGGCTGCTGGTCGAACAGGCGGTGCGCGGCAAGCCTTCGCTGCTCGGCGCGGCATCGGGCGTCGTCGCCGGGCTCGTCGCGGTGACCCCGGCGTCGGGCTTTGCCGGGCCGATGGGTTCGGTGGTGCTGGGGCTGATCGTCTCGCCGATCTGCTTCTTCTTCGTCTCCACGGTGAAGTCGAAGTTCGGCTATGACGACAGCCTCGACGTGTTCGGGGTCCACTGCATCGGCGGGATCACCGGCGCGCTGGCCACCGGCATCCTCGATGCGCCGATGCTCGGTGGGCAGGGCATCGCCGATTATGCCGCCAAGCCGGGCACGATGGTCGCCGGCAGCTACGACATGCTCGGCCAATTGTGGATCCAGCTTCAGGGCGTGCTGATCACCCTCGTCTGGTCCGGGGTCGGCGCGGCCGTGCTGTTCTTCGCGATCGACAAATTGTGGGGCATGCGCCCGGCCGCCGACGTCGAGCGCGAAGGCCTCGACATCGCCGAGCATGGCGAACGCGCCTACCATTATTGACGAAATCGGGGCGGGCGCGGTGCCCGCCCCCACCCTGGTTCCTCCTGCGGGACAACCTTCCCCGGTGCGCAAGCGCCGGGTCTTTTTATCCGGGCAGGCGAATCTCGAATATCGTCGGCCAGCGCTTGCCGGTGATGAACAGGCGGTGGCCCTCGGCATCCCAGGCGATGCCATTGGCGACCGCCTCGATATCGTCCGACAGCCCGACCTCGGCGACGATCGCGCGCAGGTCGATCACCGCGGTGACCCGCCCGCTCGCCGGATCGATGCGCAGGATATAGGGCGTGCGCCAGACGTTGGCGAGAATCGCGCCGTCCACCGCCTCCAGTTCGTTGAGCTGATTGACCGGCTTGCCGTTGATCGTCACCGCGATTCGCCGGCGCACCGCCAGCGTCGCCGGATCATGCACGGTCAGCGTCGCGCTGCCGTCCGATCGGACGAGCGCGTCGCCTAGGGTGGTCAGCCCCCAGCCCTCGCCGCGATAATGCAGCGTGCCGGTCCGCGCGAGCGTCGCCGCATTCCAGCGATAGGCGATGCCGCCGTGCCAGGTCAGGCTGACCAGCGAGTTCTTCCACACCGCCAGCCCCTCGCCGAACATCCCGGCCGGGATCGTCGCGCGCGCCAGCACGCGGCCGCTGGCGAGATCGACTCGCCGCACATCGGATTGTCCTTCCAGCCCGACGCTTTCGTACAGCGCGCCGCGATGCCACAGCAGGCCCTCGGTAAAGGCCTGCGGATCATGCGGGTAACGCGCGACGATGGTCGGGGTGAGCAGGGCCGGCCGCGACTCGGCGGCATCCGCGGCGGGGGCCGATTGCGGCGGCGCAGCAATCGCGCTGGCGAGGGCCGGTGCG
>JAFKLV010000346.1 GCA_017304125.1 Sphingomonadales bacterium | reverse complement strand
ACCGCGAGCAGCAGGAGCACCACGACGATCCCGCCGCAGCCGAAGCGGCTGCCGATCAGCGGCAACAGCCCGAGCAGCAATCCGCCGCCCCCGCCACCGCCGAAATTGCCGCCACCGAAATTCTCGCCGCGTTGATCTTCGACGTTGATGTTCGGATCGAAATCGTCGAGCCGCATCGCGCTGCCCCCGTTCGTTGAAGTCCCGTCGCCCAAATGCGCGAATTGAACCCACGGTTGCAAGGGGCGCGCTTGATCGCGCCGGCTGCGACGTGCAGGAACGCCAGCGATGGCTGATGTCGAACCACGCCGCCGCCGCGCCAAGGCGCTGCCCCTTCCCGATACGGTGGCGTTGGTGCTGCAGGGCGGCGGCGCGCTCGGCAGCTATCAGGCAGGGGTGATCGAGGCGCTGTCGGCCGCCGCGATCGAGCCCGATTGGGTCGCGGGGATCTCGATCGGCGCGGTCAACGCCGCGATCATCGCCGGCAACCCGCCCGAACGGCGCGTCGCGCGGCTGCGGCAATTCTGGAATCAGGCGACCAGCTGGCTACCCAGCTTCCCGATCCTGCCCGACGACATGGTGCGCGAATTCGTCCACGAATGGTCGGCCGGGTTCGTTGCGATGGCCGGGGTGCCGGGGTTCTTCGGCCCGCGTTTCCTCCCGCCGTTCATGGCGGTGCCGGGGAGGCCTGAGGCGCTGAGCTTCTACGATTCGCGGCCGTTGCAGCAAACATTGGACGAGCTGGTCGACTGGGATTTGCTCAATGACGGCCCGGTCCGGCTGTCGGTCGGCGCGGTCGATCTGGAAAGCGGCAATTTCCGTTATTTCGACACCAAGGAAGAGCGGATCGACGCCCGCCACATCATGGCCTCGGGCGCGCTGCCGCCGGGGCTGCCGCCGGTCGAGATCGACGGCAATTGGTATTGGGACGGCGGGCTCGTTTCCAATACCCCGCTCCAGCATGTGCTCGACAATCAGCGCGAGGCGATGATCGTCTTTCAGGTCGATCTGTTTTCCGCCGCGGACAAGCGCCCGCGCACGATCATGGACGTGCTGGCGCGCGCCAAGGAGATCACCTTCTCCAGCCGCACCCGGCAGATCACCGATCAGTTGCTGCGCCAGCGCAAGGAGCGCGAGCTGGTGCGCAAGGTGCTGGGCAAATTGCCCGCGGAACTGCGCGACGACCCGGAGGTTAAGGCGCTGACGCGGGTGGCAGCGGAAAAACCGGTCAGCCTCGTCCATCTGATCTATCGCGCCAATGCGTGGGAGGGCGGCGCGCGCGATTTCGAATTTTCGACCCGCACGATGCGCGAGCATTGGGCAGCCGGTCAGGCGGCGGTGGAGGCGACGATGGCCAATGCCGAACTGGTGGCCGAAAATATTCTCACCGGTCGCACAGCGGCCTTCGACATGACGCGATAGGAGCGAATTGATGTTTCTGAAGGGCAAGAGCGCGGTCATCACCGGATCGACCTCGGGCATCGGGCTGTCGATCGCCAAGGCGTTCGCCGCGGAAGGCGCGTCGGTGGTGATCAACGGCTTCGGCGATGCGGCGGCGATCGAGCAGGAGCGCGCCGGGCTCGCCGCGCTGAGCGGTGCGCAGGCGCTGTATGATGCCGCGGACATGACCAAGCCCGATCAGATCGCGGCGATGATCGCCCGCGCGCACGACACGCTCGGCGGGCCGGACATCATCGTCAACAATGCCGGCATCCAATATGTCTCGCCGGTCGATCAGTTCCCGACCGAGAAATGGGATGCGATCATCGCGATCAACCTGACCAGCGCTTTCCATATGATGCACGCCGCGGTGCCGCATATGCGCGAGAAGAAATGGGGCCGGATCATCTCCACCGCCTCGGCGCACAGCCTTGTCGCGAGCCCCAACAAATCGGCCTATGTCGCCGCCAAGCACGGCATCGCCGGGCTGACCAAGACGGTCGCGCTGGAAACCGCGACCAGCGGGATCACGGTCAATTGCATCTCGCCCGGCTATGTCTGGACGCCGCTGGTGGAGAACCAGATCCCGGATACGATGAAGGCGCGCAATATGACGCGCGAGCAGGTGGTGAACGACGTGCTGCTCGATGCGCAGCCGACCAAGCAGTTCGTCACGCCCGAACAGGTGGCGGCGATGGCGCTTTTCCTGTGCCGCGACGAGGCGGCGCAGATCACCGGTGCAAACATGTCGATCGACGGCGGCTGGACCGCGGCGTAAATATGCCGCTGAACCTGCGCCTGCGCTTATGGGGGCCTGAATGGCGATATTGATGGCGCTTGCTGCGCTGGCGGCGTGTCAGGCCGGGGCGGCGGATGTCGTGCCGGTGCCGGGCGAGGCGAAGAATCTCAACGACACGCCCGCCTGCCGCAGCGAGGAGCGGGCGTGGCGCCGTGCCGCCACCGCCGCCGATCGCGAACGGCTGCGCAACTGGCGCGTGTCATGGCTGGCGGCGCTGGACAAAGCCAGGGCGGGCGGCGGCGCGAGCGAGATCGCTGCCGATGCCGACCTGTTCGATCCCGATCGCGCGCTCGACAATCCGCTGCCGCCGACCGGCGCTTATCGCTGCCGGATCATCAAGCTCGGCGCGGCGCATCAGGTGAACCGCGACTTCGTCGAGTTACCGCCGGCGCAATGTACCGTCGGGCAGGGCAGCGGCGAAACCTGGTTCGCGATCGAGGACGGGGTGCAGCGCCCGATGGGGCGGTTGTTTCCGGGGCCGCCGGGACGCGGCGTGTTCCTCGGGACGCTCCAGCTCGGTGACGAGCAATTGCCGCTGGCTTATGGCGTCGACGATCAGCGCAACATGATCGCTTATGTCGATCGCATCGGCGAGAAGCGCTGGCGGCTGCTGATCCCGACCCCGCTTTTCGATGCGAAGGCGGAACTGATCGAAATCACCCCGGCGAATTGAGCAAACCTGCTCCCCTCCCTGGTGAAGGGAGGGGTTGGGGGTGGGTGGGTATGGGGCAGGCGCCCCGGTGCCCCTCACACCAACCCACCCCCG
>JAFKLV010000345.1 GCA_017304125.1 Sphingomonadales bacterium | reverse complement strand
GCGAGGGCGGCGTCCGCCGGGGGCAGCACGCCGGGCATGCTGGCGAAGCCGTGGAACACCCCGGCGACCCGCTCCAGCCGCACCGGCACGCCGGCCGCCTTCAGCCGCTCGGCATAAGCGATGTCCTCGTCGCGCAGCGGATCATATTCGGCGGCGATGATCGTCGCGGCGGGCAGCCCGGCGAGATCGGTCGCGCGCAGCGGCGCGGCCAGCGCCGGGGGATTGTCCACCGCGTCGCCGACATATTGCTCCCAGAACCAGCGCCTCATCGTGCCGGTGAGGAAATAGTCGGTGCCGTTGGTGCGATAGGAATCGCGGGTGAAATCGGTATCGAGCACGGGATAGATCAGCAATTGATGCACGATTGCGGGGCCGCCGCGCTGTTTGGCGAGCAGGCACAAAGCTGCGGCGAGATTGCCCCCCGCGCTGTCGCCGGCGACCGCGATGCGGCTGGCGTCGATATCGAGCCCGGCGCTGCCGAGCGCTTCGAGCGCGCGATAGCTCGCCTCGAGCGGGGCGGGGAAGGGATGTTCCGGCGCGCGCGGATAATCGAGCGAGACGATCGGCAGCCCGGCCTTGAGCGCCAGCGCGCGGCAGGTGACGTCATGCGTCTCGATATTGCCGGCCACCCAGCCGCCGCCGTGGAGGAACAGGATCACCGGCAGGGTTTCGCCGGGGCGTGGGTTGTAGAATCGCGCCGGCTGCCCGGCGAGCGTCAGGTCGCGCACCTCGGCCACCGGAGGCTTGGGGAAGGGCATTGGCTGGGTATCGCCGATGCGGAACGCCTCGACGGTGAAGGGCCCGACGGCGGACGGAAGCTGCTTCATCATCGCCAGGATCGATGCGGCAGCAGGATGCAGGGCCATTGTCATTCTCCGTTGGTGGTCAGTGGGAAAGGAATAAGGTCCGTCCCCGGCCGCAGCGTTGTTCCGGCTGAGTTTGGACCGTAGAGGAAACGGCATGGCGAAACGAGATCAGGACGGGTTTTCGGCCCTGCTGGAAACGCTCTACGGCGGGTTGCTGCAACAGGCGCCGTGGGAGCCGTTCCTGCGTGCCTTGGCGACCTGGCTCGAGGCGAGCTATGCCACGCTGATCCTGACCGCGCCGGGGATGACGACGCCGGGGACGATCCTGACCCCCGATGCGCCGAGCGACATGGCGGACGAATATGCCGAAAGCTTTTTCGCCAGCGATCCGTTCAAGGGATTGCCCGAGGGCAAGGTGACCGCCTTCGCCGAATTTCTCGGCGGTGAGGCCGCGCGCGATACCGATTTCTATCGTGACTTCCTCGCCGCGGCGGGGGGCGACCAGATCCTCGGCGTCGATCTGCGGTTCGAGAGCGGGTTCGAGGCGCGGCTGCGTGCGACGCGCGATCGCAGCCTGCCCGATTTCGACACCGCCGAGCGCGAGGCGTTTCAGGCGCTTGTCCCGCATCTGCGCCACGCGATCGGATTGTTCGAGCGCGTCCAGGTCTCGGGCGCCGAGCACGGCGTCTATCGCGGCACGGTCGAGCAAATGGGCGTCGCCGCGATCATCCTCAACCGCGACGGGCGGGTGGTGCGCACCAATGTCGTCGCCGATCGGCTGCTGGAGGCGGGGGACGGGCTCACCGTCGCCGATTGCCGGTTGCGGCTGAAGGACGGGGCGCAGCGCAAGGAGCTGGAGAATTTGCTCAAGTCGCTCGACGCGGACCCCGCGCCGCAGCGCTTCCGCATCGCCCGCACGTCGGGGCGCGATCTTGCCGCGATCGCCAAGCCGATCGCCGCGCCCTCGTTCATGCGCGGCGGCGCGGCGCTGGCGCTGTTCGTCAGCGATCCGGGGCAGGAGGCGCAGCTCGAGCCCGAGGCGATCCGCGACCTGTTCCAGCTCACCCGGATGGAAGCCAATCTCGCGGTGGCGCTGGCGAGCGGGCGCTCGCTGGTCGATGCCGCCGATGCGCTGGGCATCGCGCATAATACCGCGCGGTCGCACCTGCGCTCGATCTTCGCCAAGACCGGCGCGCGTCGCCAGTCGCAGCTCGTCCACCTGCTCCACGGCGGCGTGCAATAGGCTTGAAAGATTTTGCGTTGCTGCTAGCATGAATTGATACGAATCCTGTGAATCATACGCAGGAATGACATCGATATGCGAAGGAGAAGCGGCGTGGGTCAAGAGCGTGTTCCGGATCGTGAGGCGCTCGTCGCCGAAGCGCGTGCGCAGACCGGACTGGACGATTTCGGCAACAACTGGTTTTTCGCCAATATCGATGCGCTGATTCCGTCGCTCAACAATGAGGCACAGCTCAGCCCCGCGGGTGTCGCGGTGGCGAAGGGCATGATCGTCAACGGGCTGGTCAACCGGCTGCGGCATGTCGAGCTGATCAAGCAGCATCCCGAAATCCTCGACGAGCAGGTCGAGGTTGCCGCGGTGGTGGTCGGCCTGCCGCGCACCGGCAGCACGATGCTTCACCGCATGCTCGCCTCGGCGCCGGGGATGACCGGGGTGCGCTGGTTCGAGGCGCAGAATTATTCGCCGTTCCCCGGCGAGGCGCGCGGCGATACCGATCAGCGCCGCGCATCGGCGCAGGGGCTGCTCGACTATATGGTCGCCAACATCCCCGATCTGATGTCGATCCACCCGATGAGCCTCGATCAGCCCGACGAGGAACTGATCGTGCTCGGCCAGCTCTATTCGAGCACGATGATCGAGGGCACTTATCACGTCCCCGGCTTCGCGCACTGGCTGACCGCGCCGGCGACCGATCGCACGCAATGCTATCGCGATCTGAAGCAGATCCTCCAGTCGCTGCAGTGGCAGGATCCGTCGCGCAAGGGCGCGCGCTGGGTGCTCAAGACCCCGGGCCATCTGATGGCGCTCGATGCGGTGATCGAGGTGTTCCCCGAGGCCAAGATCGTCATGACGCATCGCGATCCGGTGGCGACCGTGCCGTCTTACTGCAGCATGGAATATAGCCTCTACCAGATGGTCTCCGAGACGATCGACCGCGAGAGCGTCGCGCGTTTCTGGG
>JAFKLV010000344.1 GCA_017304125.1 Sphingomonadales bacterium | reverse complement strand
ATCGGGATCGAACTTTCCGATCACGGGCATCTTCCCGACGAGCGGGTCGCCTTCCCGGGCGATCGCGCGTTCGGCCAGCATATCGCGCGGCATCTGGTGCGCGAGGGCGGCTTCGACGTGACGCTGTGTCACGAAAAGCCGACCGTGGTGAACGAAAAGTCGCTGATGTACGGCCTGCCGCACGCTTACGGTTTCCTCTACAAGAACGTGCTGCGCGATCTGGTGAAGCCGAACGTCCCGGTCGACGTGAATTGCTGGTATTATGACAACAGCCCGTCCGCCGCGCGCTGCTACGCCTTTGGCGGCGCGGTCGCCCGCGCGATCGAGGCGTGGGACAGCGATGCGCGCGTCGCGGTGCTCACCACCGGCGGGCTGACGCATTTCGTGGTCGACCCCGCATGGGATCGCAAATTCCTCGACGCGCTCGCCAGCGATGACGAGGCGACGCTCTCCGCCATTCCGCAGAACGAGCTGATGGCCGGCACCTCCGAGTGCAAGAGCTGGATCGCGACCTCCGCGGCGATGCGCCAGGCCGGGCTCAAGATGACCGAAATCGACTATCAGACGCTGTACCGCACCGAGGGCGGCACCGGATCGTCGTGCGCATTCGTGGCGTGGCAGTGATGGCGAACGACACGCAGGTCATCATCAGCGGCGCCGGCCCGGTCGGGCTGGTCGTGGCGCTCGATCTCGCGCGGCGCGGGGTGCGCTCGACGATCGTCGAGACGCGGCAGGCGGGTGAGCCGCCGAGCGTGAAGTGCAACCATGTCGCGGCGCGCACGATGGAGGCGTTCCGCCGGTTGGGTTTCGCCGATGTGGTGCGCGATTCCGGGCTGCCGGCGGATTATCCCAATGATTGCGTCTATCGCACCAGCGTGACGCAGGGGCATGAGATCACCCGTATCGCAATCCCCGCGCGGGCCGAGCGCTGGACCGAATTCACCGGGCCGGACACGTGGTGGCCGACCCCGGAGCCGCCGCACCGGATCAACCAGATCTATCTCGAACCGCTGATCTTCGCGCAGGCTGCAGCGCATCCGCTGATCACGATCCGCAACCAGACCGAATTGGTCGAGGCGACGCAGGACGATGCCGGCGTGACCGTCACCGTGCGCGATCTGCCGAGCGGAGCGACCGAGACGCTGACCGGGCTGTATCTGGTCGGCTGCGACGGCGGGCGATCGCGCGTGCGCTCGATCATCGGCGCGAAGCTGTCGGGCGATGCCGTCGTTCAGCGCGTGCAATCGACCTATATCCGTGCGCCCAAGCTGCTGGAGATGATGCAGGGGCGTCCGGGCTGGATGAACCTGTCGCTCAACGCGCGCCGCTCGGGCAATACCGTGGCGATCGACGGGCGCGAGACGTGGCTGATCCACAATTACCTCTACGAGCATGAGGAGGATTTCGACGCGATCGATCGCGATGCGTCGATCCGCACGATCCTCGGCGTCGGGGACGATTTCACTTATGAGGTGATCAGCAAGGAAGACTGGATCGGCCGCCGGCTGGTGGCGGACAAATTCCGCGATCGCCGCATCTTCATCTGCGGCGACAGCGCGCATCTGTGGGTGCCTTATGCCGGCTTCGGGATGAACGCCGGGATCGCCGATGCGATGAACCTGACGTGGCTGCTCGCGGCGACGGTCAACGGCTGGGGCGGGGCGCATCTGCTCGACGCTTATGAGGCCGAGCGGTTGCCGATCACCGAGCAGGTATCGCATTTCGCGATGAACCACGCGCTGAGCGCGATCGCGCACCGCCGCGCGGTGCCCGAGGCGGTCGAGCTTGACGGGGCCGACGGCGAAGCCGCGCGGGCGGCGCTGGGCGCGCAGGTCTATGCGCTCAACGTTCAGCAATATTGCTGCGGCGGGCTGAACTTCGGCTATTTCTACCCGGAATCGCACATCATTTCCTATGATGGCGAACAGCAGCCCGGCTATTCGATGGCCGGGTTCGAGCAATCGACCGTGCCGGGCTGCCGCACCCCGCATTTCTGGCGGCGCAACGGCACTTCGGCCTATGACGATTTCGGCGCGGATTACACCTTGCTGCGCTTCGATCCGTCGATCGACGTGGCGCCGCTGGAGCAGGCGGCCGCGAAGACCGGGATGCCGCTGACCGTGCTCGATATCGAGCCGGACGAGCGCACGGCGGTCTATCGTCATGCGTTGCTGGTGTCGCGGCCCGATCTGCATGTCGGCTGGCGGGGCGATGCCTTGCCCGGCGATGCCGCCGGGCTGGTCGATCTGTTGCGCGGCGCGCGCGCGGTTAAAGGAGCGGACCGATGAAGCTGGTGACTTTCCGCAATCGCGCCGGGCAGGTTCGCCCCGGCGTTTTGGTCGGCGACGATCGCGTGTTCGATATCGCCGCGGCGACGGCGCGCGACGGTGGCGAGACGCTGGGCGACATGATCGCAGTGATCACCGCCGGGTCCGCCGGGCTGGCGCGGATCGCGGCGGCGCTCGCCGAGCCGGGCGAGACGATCGCGCTCGGCGAGGTGACCTTGCTCGCTCCGCTGCCGCGCCCGACGCAGATCCGCGATTGCGGCAATTACGAGAAGCATGTGCGTCAGGCGATCGCCGCCGCGATGCAGCTTCGCGCCAGCGCCACCCCCGATCCCGCCGCGACGCTTGAGAAATTCCGCGCCGCCGGCGCGTTCGAGATTCCGCCGGTGTGGTATGAGCAGCCGCTCTACTACAAGGGCAATCCGATGAGCGTCATCGGCCCCGAGGCGGAGGTGATCCGCCCGCGCGCCGCCAAGCTGATGGATTACGAACTCGAACTGGGCGTGGTGATCGGCGGTCCGGCGCGCGACCTGACCCCGGAAAACGCGCTCGACGCGGTGTTCGGCTACACCATCTTCAACGATTTCTCGGCGCGGGATATCCAGTCGCGCGAGACGCAATTCCGCTTCGGCCCGGCCAAGGGCAAGGATTTCGATACCGGCAATGCGATCGGCCCGTGCATCGTCACCGCCGACGAGATCGCGGACCCTGAGACGCTGACGAT
>JAFKLV010000343.1 GCA_017304125.1 Sphingomonadales bacterium | reverse complement strand
GGGAGGGGCTTTTAGAGCTTTACCCCTCCCGCAGCCCGATCCCGATCGCCGCGCGGGCGGCGTCGGCTTCGTTGCTCACCACCGGATAGGCGCAATAATCGGCGGCATAATAAGCGCTCGGGCGGTGATTGCCCGACCAGCCGACGCCGCCGAACGGCGCGCCCGACGAGGCGCCGTTGGTCGGCTTGTTCCAGTTGACGATCCCCGCCCGCGCGCGCGCCCAGAAGCGATCGAACAATTGCGGCGTCTGGCTGATCAGCGAGGCGGACAGGCCGTAGCGCGTATCATTGGCCTCGATGATCGCATCGTCGAAATCGTGGCAGCGGATCACCTGGAGGATCGGGCCGAACAATTCCATGTCGGGCTTTTCGCGCGCCTCGGTCATGTCGATCAAGCCGGGGAGCAGGAACGGGCGGTTCGCCACCGGGCGTTCGAGATGGCGGATCGGGCGGCCGCCCTTCATCAGCAAGGCGAGGAAGCTTTCGCTGAGCTGGTCCGCGGTATCATTGTCGATCACCGGCCCCATGAACGGCGCGGGGCTGGCGAAAGGCTCGTCGACGATCAGCCGGCCGAGCAATTTGTCGATTTCGGCGAGCAGCGGCTCGCATATCTTGTCGTCGACGATCAGCCGCCGCGCCGCGGTGCAGCGCTGGCCGGCGGTGGTGAAGGCCGATTGCACGACGAGCACCGCGGCCTGCCACAGATCGGGGGTATCCCACACCACGATCGGGTTGTTGCCGCCCATCTCGAGCGCGAGGATCTTCTCCGGCTTCTCGGCGAAGGCACGGTTGAGCGCCAGCCCGGTGCGCGCCGAGCCGGTGAACAGCAGCCCGTCGATCCCGTCATGCGCGGCGAGCGCCTTGCCCTGATCGGGGCCGCCGATCACCACGCGGATGCAGCCTTCCGGCACGCCCGCTTCGCGCAGGCAGTCGGCGAGGAACATCCCGCTCGCGGGGGTCTTTTCGGACGGCTTGAACACCACCGCATTGCCCGCGATCAGCGCGGGGACGATATGTCCGTTGGGCAGATGCGCGGGGAAATTATATGGTCCCAGCACGGCGAGCACGCCGTGCGGCTTGTGGCGCAGCGCCATCCGGCTGCCCATCGGCGAATCGAGCCGGCGTTGCGCGCTGCGCTCGGCATAGGCGCTGACCGAGATATCGACCTTGGCGATCACCGAATCGACCTCGGTGCGCGCTTCCCACAAGGGCTTGCCGGTTTCGCGCGCGATCAGATCGGCGAAGGCATCGGCGCGGGCGCGGACGACATTGGCAAAGCGCCGCATGGTTTCGATGCGATAGGTGAGTGCGCGCGCCGCCCAGGTCGCCCAGCCGCCGCGTGCCGCCGCCACTTCCGCATCGACATCGCTGATCGCGCCGCGCCACAATTCGGCGCCCGTCGCCGGCTCGAACGAGACGAGTTCATCGGTCATCGATCCGCCATACCCCGTCCCCCGTCATCGTGGCCGCCCCCGACCAGGATCATCGTGTAGAGACAATCACCTGCCTTCGACAAGCCGCAGCGCATCCGCCATCTCGCGGATCTGTGCCATCTTGACGTCAAGCGCGGACCAATCGTCGTTTTCGGCGATGCGCGCCCATATCGCCTCCACCTCGTCGATCAGCATCGAGCACGGCGCATCGCCGCGCCAGTAAGCGTGGGTGCGCGGCGCGCGCGGCGCATAGCGATCCAGCGCGGCGCGGGCCTCGTCCCACGCCGTGCCGTAGCTTTCGGGCAGCGGCCGGGCGAAGGCATCGAAGAAGAACCGGTCGATGCCGACGCCGCTCGCGCGCAAGCCGCGTTCGATCGCCTGCACCAGCGCGCGGTCGCTCGCCGGGTCGATCGGCTTGCGCCCCAGCCGCCACAGCAAGGCATCGGTAATCGCCGGCTGGTAACGCTCCCCGAAGCTTTCGAGCAGCGCGATCAGCGGATCGGAATCGGCCAGCGGGCGCAATGCGGCGGCAAGCTGCATCACGTCCCAGTGGATCGCCTCCGGCTGGCGGCCGAAGGCGTAGAGCCCGTTCTGGTCGAAATAGGCGGCGGTAAAGGCCGGATCCCACGTCGGCGCGAACCGCCACGGGCCGTAATCGAAGCTTTCGCCGGTGATGTTGATATTGTCCGAATTGAGCACGCCGTGGACGAACCCGGCCGCCATGTAACGCGCGGCAAGCGTCGCGGTGCGGGTGAGGACCAGATCGAGCAGGCGCAGCGGATCGTCGCTCTCCTCGCCGTAAAGCTCGCGCAGCGAATAGCCGACCAGCCGGCGCAAGGCGTCATCCTCGCGCAGATAGGCGAGCCGCTGGAAGGTGCCGATGCGGATATGGCCGTGGCTCAGCCGCACCAGCACCGCCGAGCGCGTCGGCGAGGGTTCGTCGTTGCGGTAGAGCTTTTCGCCGGTCTCGATCAGCGAGAAGGTCCGCGAGGTGGGAACGCCGAGGGCCTCGACCATCTCGCTGGCGAGGATTTCGCGCACGCCGCCCTTCAGGGTCAGCCGGCCGTCGCCGAACCGGCTCCACGGCGTCTGCCCCGAGCCCTTGGTGCCGAGGTCCATCAGCCGGCCGTCGCGATTGCGCAATTGCGCGAAGGTGAAGCCGCGTCCGTCGCCGATCTCGGGATTGTACACGCGGAACTGATGGCCGTGATAGCGCAGCGCGAGCGGCCCCGGCAGCGTGCCGGGGAGCGGATCGAACCGCCCGAAATGCGCGATCCACTCTTCGTCGGTCAGCCCGTCCAGCCCCACGTCGCGCGCGGCGCGATCGTTGCGGAAGCGCAATCGGGTTTCCGGGAAGGACGCGGCCGCGACCGGGTCGTAGAAATCGCCCCCGAGCGAAAGGATCGTCTGTTCGGGGTGGTATGCTTGCGGGTCGACGGGCATCCGGCGATATGGGGGCCGCGACAACAAAGGTTCAAGCATGACCGCCTATCAGGATCTGTTTTGGTGGTCGCGAGACGGCCTCAGGCTGCACGCCCGCGATTATCCGGGCGAGGCCGGCGCCTTGCCGGTGCTGT
>JAFKLV010000342.1 GCA_017304125.1 Sphingomonadales bacterium | reverse complement strand
GGCCTGATGGGCGGCTATTATGCCGCGGCGCAGGGCGAACCGCGCGAGGTCGCCGAGGCGATCCGCGATCACTACAAGCCGGTCGGGCAGGGCGATGACGTGCCAACCGCGCCGGTGACGGTGGCGGTGTCGTTGGCGGATAAGCTGGATACATTGGCGCAGTTCTTCGCCGAGGACATGAAGCCGACCGGCTCGAAAGATCCGTTCGCGCTGCGTCGCGCGGGGCTAGGCATCCTCGAATTGCTGTCGCGTAACAATTTGCGCGCGCATCTGTTTGGTGCGGTCAATAATGCGATGGCACTGCGCGCGCCGGCGCATCCGTCGCGCGTGGATGAGGTGCTGCAATTCCTCATCGACCGCCTCAAGGTCCAGCAGCGCGAAGCCGGCGTCCGTCACGACCTGATCGACGCGGTGTTCGCGCTCGGCGGCGAGGACGATCTCGTCCGCCTGCTCGCGCGCGTCCACGCATTGCAATCGTTCGTCGGCACCGACGACGGCGCCAACCTGCTCGCCGGGTACAAGCGCGCCGCGAACATCCTCAAGAAAGAGGGCGTCGAGACCGCCGAATGGAAGCCGCTCGGCTACGCTCCCGAATCCGACGAGGCGGCGCTGATCGCGGCGCTCGATGCGGCCGAGCCGGCCGCCGCCGATGCGGTCGGCAACGAGGATTTCGAGGCGGCGATGGCCGCGCTCGCCACGTTGCGCGCGCCGATCGATGCCTTCTTCGAGACGGTGACGGTCAATGACGCTGATCCTGCCAAGCGCGACGCTCGGCTCGCGCTGCTTGCGCGGGTTCGTGCTGCAGTGCACAGCGTCGCCGATTTTTCGCGAATCGAGGGATAACGCGACGTCCGCGCCCGACAATTTGACATTTACTTCGCGCCCGCCGCGAGACTGACACTTAGGGGTTGATCATGACGCAATACGTCTATCGGTTCGGTGGTGGTGTTTCCGATGGGGGCAAGGGCGACAAGTTTCTGCTTGGCGGCAAGGGCGCCAATCTCGCGGAAATGGCCTCGATCGGCCTGCCGGTCCCGCCGGGCTTCACCATCTCGACCGAGATGTGCACGCGTTATTACGACGACGGCGAGCAATTCCCCGAATCGGTCCGCGCCGAAGTCGCCAAGGGCATCGCGCATATCGAGGGCGTGACCGGCAAGAATTTCGGCGATGCCTCGGCCGACGGCGCCGGCCCGCTGCTCGTCTCGGTGCGCTCGGGCGCGCGGGTGTCGATGCCGGGGATGATGGATACCGTGCTCAACCTCGGGCTCAACGACGCCACCGTCGAGGGGCTGGCCAAGGTGTCGGGCGACGAGCGTTTCGCGTGGGACAGCTATCGCCGCTTCATCCAGATGTATTCGGACGTGGTGCTCGAGCTCGATCACGGCGCGTTCGAGGAAGCGCTGGAGATCGCCAAGGAAGACAAGGGCTTCACGCTCGATACCGAGATGGAGGCGGGCGATTGGAAGGCGCTGGTCGCCGAATATAAG
This sequence comes from Sphingomonadales bacterium, assembly GCA_017304125.1. GTDB lineage: Bacteria > Pseudomonadota > Alphaproteobacteria > Sphingomonadales > Sphingomonadaceae > Sphingomonas. Next base: position 1,556 of record JAFKLV010000342.1, on the reverse strand, counting down.
CGGCTGGTCGAGGCGGAATGGGGCAAGCCCTTCCCGCAGGACGTCCATGACCAATTGTGGGGCGCGGTGGGCGCGGTGTTCGGCTCGTGGCAGTCCGAGCGCGCCAAGGTCTATCGCCGGCTCAACGACATTCCGGGCGACTGGGGCACCGCGGTCAATGTCCAGGCGATGGTGTTCGGCAATATGGGCGACACCTCGGCGACCGGGGTGGCGTTCACCCGCGATCCCTCGACCGGCGACAATGCCTATTATGGCGAATTCCTGATCAACGCGCAGGGCGAGGATGTCGTCGCGGGGATCCGGACCCCGCAATATCTGACGCTCGCCGCGCGCGAGATCGCCGGGGCGAAGGCGGCCTCGATGGAAGAGGCGATGCCGGTGGTCTATGGCGAGCTGGCCGCGGTGTTCGACCGGCTCGAAAACCATTATCGCGACATGCAGGACATCGAGTTCACCGTCGAGGCGGGGAAATTGTGGATGCTCCAGACGCGCTCGGGCAAGCGCACCGCCAAGGCCGCGCTCAAGATTGCGGTCGAGATGGCCGATGCCGGGCTGATCACGCGTGAGGAAGCGATCGCGCGGGTCGATCCGCAGGCGCTCGATCAGCTGCTCCATCCGACGCTCGATCCGGAAGCGACCCGCGACGTGCTGACCAAGGGCCTGCCCGCCTCGCCGGGCGCGGCGAGCGGCGCGGCGGTGTTCGACGCCGATACCGCCGAGCGCTGGGCGGCGGACGGCAAGGCGGTGATCCTGCTGCGCACCGAAACCTCGCCCGAGGATATCCACGGCATGCATGCGGCGAAGGGCATCCTCACCGCGCGCGGCGGGATGACCAGCCACGCCGCGGTGGTCGCGCGTGGCATGGGCCGCCCCTGCGTGTCGGGCGCGGGCGCGCTGTCGATAGACGCCAAGGCGAAGATCGCGCGGGTCGGCGGGCGCGAGATCAGGGAAGGCGAGATCGTCACGATCGACGGCACCACCGGCGAGGTGATGGCGGGCGAAGTCGCGACGATCCAGCCCGAACTGGCCGGCGATTTCGGCACGTTGATGGAATGGGCCGATGCGGTGCGCCGCCTCAAGGTCCGCGCCAATGCCGAAACCCCGCTCGATTGCCGCACCGCGCGCGATTTCGGCGCTGAGGGCGTCGGGCTGTGCCGCACCGAGCATATGTTCTTCGACGCGGCGCGGATCACCGCGGTGCGCCAGATGATCCTTGCCACCGACGAGGCCGGGCGCCGCGTCGCGCTCGACAAATTGCTGCCGGAGCAGCGCAAGGATTTCATCGAGATTTTCGAGGTGATGGCCGGGCTGCCGGTGACGATCCGCCTGCTCGATCCGCCGCTCCACGAATTCCTGCCGCATGAGGAAGCCGAATTCGCGGAGGTCGCCGCGGCGGCCGGGGTCGATGTCGAGATGCTCAAGCGTCGCGCCGCCGAGCTGCACGAATTCAACCCGATGCTGGGGCATCGCGGCTGCCGGCTCGGGGTGACCTATCCCGAAATCTACGAGATGCAGGCGCGCGCGATCTTCGAGGCGGCGCTCGATGTCGCCGCCAA
>JAFKLV010000372.1 GCA_017304125.1 Sphingomonadales bacterium | reverse complement strand
GGACGTTGAATTGATTCAACCTTTACGACGTCCGCGCCCATCGCGCCCAGGTAGGAGGCGACGCTCGATCCGGACCAATAAGTCCCCAGCGACAAAACTCTGAGTCCTTTGAGCGGCAGCGTGTCCGACGGGACCGCCACGACATTCGCGGCGCGTTTCTCCCAGCCAAGATGCGGCAGTTCGTCGTCGTGCTCGCCAAGGGAGGGCGCACGCCCACGAATGGCTGCGGGTGTTTCGGACAGACGCCACGGCGAGGGCGGATGGACAAAGCCGGCATCGGGACAGGCCGCATCGGTGAAGAACGACCGCTCGCGCCACTGCGGTTCTTCCATGATCGACTTACCGTCATGAAGAGCGACCGCTGGTATTCTCTGGCCCTGACATTGGTTCACCACGTCGAGCACCGTGCGTGACCGCGTCCAATTGCTCACATGGTTTTCGAATGAGTCATGCTCCACGCCGCCTTGGCGGAATTCTTCGCGCCGCCCGGCATATTCGGGCGCGCCGACCAGCTTACACAGGTCGGCCCATTGCCGCTGAGTGACGACATTGATTCCCGCCCAGCCATCGCGGCAAGGTTTGGTGCCAAGGAGAGTTGTCCGGTTCGTGCCCCCGCCCAGTTTCTCCAGCACTCGCAACGTTACGGCCGGACAGCAGAGCATGGAATGCGCACATTCGAGCCTTGAAACATCAGCGTCGACGCCGACAGAAGTGAGTCTGCTGGTGCGCAGGGCGGTCAGGGCGGCGGCCGCCAGGTAAGCGCCGGCGATATATTCGGAAAGCCGGCCGCCGACCATCAGCGGTCTGGTTTCCCCTTCGCGACCTTCTATCCACCCCGCCTGCGCTTGCATAATGAACTCGGTGACGGTCATTTCCGAGAATTGCTGCCCGTAATCCGATAGCCTGATGATATTGAGCAGCGGGTTCGCTGCGCGTAATTCAGTCGGGCCGAGGCCAGCCTGTTCCAAGCCTCCGGGGCCCAAGTCTTCGATCAGGATGTCCGCACGCGAAACCAGATCGACAATATCAGCCCGGTCGCGCGCCGGATCGACGCGCACCGCCCTTTTCCCCGCATTCAGATAAGCGAACAAAGCACTGGCGCCACCAAAGTGAAAGGGCTCGTGCTGTCGCATCGGGTCGCCGGCGCCGCATTCGATCTTGATGACATCGGCTCCCAGATCGGCCAGCAGGCGCGAGGCATAAGGCGCCGAAATTTCACTCCCCCACTCGATCACACGCAGGCCGTGCAGCGCGCCTCGCGAGAGATTGCGGCCGGTCGTCATCGTGGCGCGGGGCGTTGGCAAAAGAACAGGAAGATCAAGCTGCAATCTCTAACGCGGCGCGTTCAGCGACGATGTCTCCCAGCCGGGCCAGGTGCCACTGTGCACTACCGGCAGCCAGCGCGAGTCGGCGGGTGGTCGTGAGATATTGCTGCAGTGGATAGTCTTTCAGCAGGCCGACTCCCCCGTGCAGGTGATTCGCGATCGCCACCACGTTGATTGCGCCCTCCGACGCGGCCAGCTTGGCGATCGACACTTCACGGCTGGCATCGAGACCAGCGCCCAGTCGCCATGCGGCCTGCAGCATCGCCAATCGAATACCCTCGACTTCAATGAACGCATCCGCGGCATGCATGGCGACAGCCTGGAAGGTGCCGATAGGCCGTCCGAACTGTTCCCGCGTACTTGTATATTCCGCGGTCAACCTGAGCGCGGTCGCTGATAATCCGGCCAATTGCGCGCAGGTGGCAACGACGAGACGTTCCCACAGCCATTGCCGTGCAAGTCCTCCCTGATTGGGACCGGCGATGACGCTGCCCGGGCCGATCTGCACCCCATCGCACACCAGATCCGCCTCCGGCGCACCGTCGGTCGTCGCCAGGGGCTCCAATTTTACACCCTCGGTCTCGGGATCGAGAAGCAGACAGATCGTGTCGTTCTGCTGATTCAGCGTCGCAAAAACGACGATCCGCTTGGCGGTGGCGCCCCAGGAAACAAGTCGTTGGCTCCCGGTGAGCAAGTAGCCACCACCAGCGCTGACCATCGCTGACAAACCGGGCGGCCCATCACCCCCGTATCGGTCAGCGGTCGCGGCGGTCAGCAGCATTTCTCCACTGGCGGCGCCCGGAAGCACGGCCTGGCGGAGTGTGTCGGGCCCAAAGCGATCAATTACCATCGCGGCAAGCAGATGGTCCCTCAATGGCGTGCGCGCCCGAGCGCGCCCACATTCCTCTAGAAGCAGGCACATCTCCACGAATCCGAGCGATCCGCCACCCACAGATTCGGGAAACGTCAGGCCGACCAGGCCGGTCTGTGTCAGGTCGCTCCACAGATTCTCATCAGGCCACGACTCATCCGCCATCTGACCGGCTTGGGGGATTCGAGTGGCGAGCACCTGCTCGGCTAGCCCCCGCACAGCGAGTTGCTCTTCTGACAATTCAAAATCCACCGATTAGTTCTCCGATCGAAAGATTGGCACCATCAGCGCCGGTATTTCGGCATCCCGAGTGCACGCTGTGCGATCATTTCGCGTTGGATGTCGTTATTGCCGCCACCAAACGTTCCCACGATCGTGGCACGATATGCCTGTTCGAGGCGGCCATTCAGCACTGCGCCCGGCGACCCCTCGACGAGGTAGCCGGCGCACCCCACCACCTCGATCATCTCTCGACACACGGCAATGAGCGTTTCGGTGCCGAAGACATTCGTTGCGGAAGCGTCGCCCGGCGCCGGCTCGTTGCCAGCGCCTGAGCGGGATACCATGCGCCAGTTGAACAACTTCATCAGTTCGAGGCGAGCATCCACGCGGGCCAGGATCGATCGCACCCAGGGAATGTCGATAAGTTGTGAACCGTCGGCCGCGAATTGACGCGCGACCCAACTGCGAACATCCTGTGCGAGTTCGTACGCCCAGCCGCCGGCTGCAGCGAGCACCACTCTTTCCTGATTGAGTTGCTTGGTGATCATGTCCCAGCCAGCATTCTCGGGACCGACGCGGTTGGTTTCGGGAACGATGACCTCATCATAGAAAGTCGAAGTCGTGCCACGGGTCGTGGTCGTTCTTGTCCCACCCTCACCGACCGTGGGGAGGGGCGTCCACGAGAAGCCCGGGCTGCTCGTCGGTACAATGAAAATCGATAGGCCTTTATGACGGGGGGCATCGGGATCGGTGCGCGCCGCCAACCAGATGTAATCGGCCGTATCGCCGCCCGACGTGAAGATCTTTTGTCCAGTAATGACATAATTGCGGCCGGCCCGAACGGCCTTTGTCTTGAGCGATGCCAGATCGGTGCCGGATGCGGGTTCGGTGTACCCCACGGCATAGTCCGCTTCGCCTGCCAGTATCGGCGGCAGGTATGTGCGCTTTTGCTCGTCGGTGCCGTATTGCATGAGCGTCGGCCCGACCGTGTTGAGTGCGAGCATCGGCAAAGGGGCGCCCGCCCGTTTCGCCTCCTCGAAGAACACGAATTGCTCCGCAACCGAGCGTCCCTGCCCGCCGAACTCCTTCGGCCAACCGACTCCGAGCCAGCCGTCCGCGCCAATGCGACGCACGATTTCGCGCATTCGGCCGGCGCGCATTTCATCGTAGCTTCCGGTGGGGAGTTCAGCGAGCAACTCGCTGAAGTACAGGCGCAGCTCGCCTTGCAGACGCTGGAGCTCTTCCGTCAGCGCGATGTACATTGGACGTGCCTCTCAACCTCTCTTCACCTCTTTGCGAGGATGTTTTTGAGCCTCACCGCTGGCGTTGAAGCGGCAAAACCTGACTTGTGCCCTCGAAGATACGCCTGATCCGGAAGGAAGGGGCAGGGCAATTGCACGATGAGAGCCATAGGCACAGCGTATCGCTCGAAGCTCTGCAGTTGTTCAGGCAGAGAATAATTCGCGTGCCACGATCATGCGCTGTATTTCTGTCGCGCCTTCACCGAGGCGCTTGATACGGAGCTCGCGGAACCAGCGTTCGAGCGGAAGCTCGCGCGATACGCCCATGCCACCGAACAACTGAATGCAGGTATCCAGCGTATTGAAGGCAGCCTCCGTGGCGCTCAATTTGGCCATGGCAGCTTCCGCACGAGCCGGCTGGCCAAGATCCGCTTTCCACGCAGCGCGATAGACCAGCATGCGGGCGGCATCGATGGCAATCCTGCAGTCCGCCAACATCCATTGCGCGCCCTGTTTGTCCGCCAGCAAGCCGCCAAACACCTTGCGCTGCTTTGCCCACTCGACAGTCAGGCGTAGCGCTTCTTCCGCGATGCCTAATGGCGCCGCGCCATAGACGATCCTTCCGCGGGTCAGGAAATCGTCAGCCAGGGCGAAGCCCTGCCCCTCTTCGCCGATACGATTGGCGGCCGGAACCCGCGCATTCTCGAAATGCAGCTCGTTCGGACTGTTGGCTATCATCACCGGAATCGGGCTTCGGGAGAAGCCGGGCGTGTTCGTTTCGACGATGAAGCACGTTATCCCGTCGCGGCGGCCAGACTCGCCCGTTCGCGCATAGACGATACCCCAATGGGCACGATCCGCATGCGTGATCCAGGTCTTGGTCCCGTTTAGAACATAGTGGTCGCCATCCCGCTCGGCGCGGCAACTTATTGCTCTCGCCGGATCGGAGCCGCCCGAGGCCTCGCTGATCGCAGTGAAGGCCTTGGGCATCGTGCCCTCAAGAATGGGGCGGCCATAGCGTTCATATTGTTCTGTTGTGCCCTTGAAGAGCACCGATGGCGGGTCGCCGCCGATCGCACCGGCGGCGGGAAAAAAGGCGCCGAGCCGACACTTCGCGGCCTCTGCGGCGATCACGACCTGGGCCAGAACGCTCAATCCCGCCCCGCCGTAACTTTCGGGAGTCGCAAGAGCCCAAAGGCCGGCACTGCGTGCTTTCGCCTGAAGCGCAGCGACCGTTTCCACGGAGAGTTTCGCGTCGTCGCCGAGCAGCGCTTCCGCTGGAGCGACCTCCTCGCGCACGAAGCGCCGCACGGAATCGCGTAGCATCTCCAGTTCCTGCGGCATCCGCCATGTCCCAAGCGGGAGATCGTCGTTAACGCTGCTCATACAATCCCTCTCCATCTGCTGCTGAGCCTTAGACGGAGACTGGTCCGGTCGGCATGAGCGATCATACCAATTACGGCCGCATGCGATGAGCCGCCAACCCTACTTGTTGCTGCGTCCTATTGGATTTTTCATTGGCTGAGGCCAACTGCCGTGAACAGTAAGCACACATTGTCGCCCTTGGGCCGACCTATTTGCTAAGCCAATGAACGTCAGCGAATGTCGGCCTTAGGTCGCGTCCTCCAAGAGCCGTTAGAAGCATCCAACATTCCATGGGAGAGGGTGATGGGAGAATTGCGTAATACTTACGATGGCGTTGTCATCGGTGGAGGACATAACGGCCTCATCGCCGCGAGCTATCTCGCCAAGGCCGGACTGACCGCGCTCGTTATCGAGCGAACCTCCGCGCTCGGCGGGTTCGCCCGAGCCGACTATGTCATTCCCGAGGCTCCCGCCCACCTCGTCAATACGGGAACCGCGCATCTCCTCTCGATCCGTCACTCGAAGGTCATGGGCGAGTTGGAATTGAAAAAGTTCGGTTGGCAAGAGATCGAGTGCGACCCGATCTACGCCTACCTCGCCCCCAACGGTGATTCAGTCGCCATTTTTCGTGATGTGCAGCGAACAGCCCAAGACATCGCGCGTTTCTCCAAAAACGACGCCGCAGCGTATCTGGAATTTATAGAGCTAATCAATGCGTTGCTCGAATTCAACGCAGTTCTGGGAGGCGGAGATCCCGGGATAAGAACGCCTAAATTCTATTTCGATCTCGCGCGAACCGCCGTCAAAAATCGCCGTCTTCGTGACAGGCTTCAGCTATTGACCAGCGCACCACCTGACCAGCTAGCCGCCGAATGGTTCGAACATCCCTACACGCAGGCATTGTTGCTCAGAATTGCCGCAGGTGCAGGGCCATTCGATACCGATGGCAATGGGTTGGCATATGCGGCATTCGGTCTCTACCACAAGATTGGAGCCAGCAATCCTGTCGGCGGAATGCGGATGGTCGCGGACGTTCTGACTCGCGTCCTCGATGCCGCGGGTGGCCATGTCATTACGAACGCCGAGGTGACGGAAATACTGTTCGAAGGCGGCAAGAGCAGCGGCGTACGCCTCGCCGACGGCAGGACGATCGGCGCCCGTTGCGTTATCGCAACTTGCGGCCCCGGCCCTATCGCGGCAATGGCCGCGGCCGGGCTCGACAGGACGACAAAGGTCCGTTTGGAGTTCGCGCCGACGCATCGCGTCAATGTTGGACCGTCGTTGTTGAATGTCGCGACGAGTAAGCCTGTAATTCTCAGGCGGCATCAAGATCGTCGGACCGACGGAGCGGACCTGAATCAGGCGGTCGGACTGATCGGCACCGTCGAAGAAATGAAAGACGGTCTCGATCAGGCGCGCCGCGGAATGCTGCCCTCGGCACCGGCCTTTTCAGTTATACCGAATTCCTATGCCGACCCGACGATGGTGCCAGCTGGCCAGGGCTTGGCGTACATGTACTTGCCGATCTATCCGGTCGATCTGAACGGTGGCTGGGGTAACCGGAAGGCGGAAGCCGCGGATGCGATCATTGCGCGCGCCACTGAATACTATTCCGGCCTCGACGCCGAACTAGGGCGTTGGTTTGAGACTTGTCCCGATCGCGAGAAGCGGATGAAGGTGCCCAGAGGGATCACCAGTCAGGTGGACTTCAGTTCCTTTCGCATTGGCGTCAAACGCCCGGCTTACGGGTTGGGTGGGTCGGACGGACTTGCGCCAGGACTGTTCATGGGCGGGGCAGCCTCGCATCCGGGCGCCGGGGTTTCGGGAATGGCTGGCCGGCTAGCCGCGAAGCGAGCGAGAGAGTTCCTTTCGTAGTCTTCACCGGGCAAGAGAACGCCTCCCATTGAGAATTCCGATCATCTTAGGCTGGCAGGGCTTTCTGTGCGCAGATGCCGGCGAGGGCGTTCTTGAAGGTCGCCGCCCGGTAGCCCGCGACTCATAGATCGCGATCAGATGAAACACCCACTCACTGCTTTTGATCAGCAATGTATCCTCCCAATTGCCAAAGCGCGGGGCCGTCGTTCCTGTCGCTTGAATCCAGTTCTAGTGACGACTGACGCAAATTCTCCATTGATCTGAGTGCCCATCTTTGTCCCCCATGGGGCACCAAGATCCCGCCTGACCGGCCGGGATCGCCCCCAAGGGGGGCCTTCATGAGCATCGCTGAATCGGCGCCATCCTGAATCGGGAGGGCGCCGCTTGCGACTCGCGCTATGCAAGTGAAATGTTAACCATTCTGGCGGCAAAGTCCGATCCCGAACAAGACAACCGTTTACCGCAAATCTTATTAAATTGTCGCAATCCGGGACAGTTTTGACTATGCCCAGCGGCAACAGGTGGGATCAACGGGGTGGTCCGTCGTGATAAAAGATATGCCAATCCCGATTGGGGAGGGGTGTAGATCCGGGTGTACGGCGTATGATGGTTAACAAACGCAGGTGGCGCAAGGGGCTGATACTCGCCGGGTTGCTGATCGCAACCGGGACGGGCGCGGGCTATGTCGTGACCGACAAGAACGGCAACGGCGTCGGCGCCGGTATCAGCGCCGCTTCTGCTGCGGTGACCGCTGCGCTGGCCGATCCGCTGTCGATGTTCACCGATCGCTCGCCCGGCGGGCGTGGCGCCGGCGCGCTGACCCAGACCAAGGGCCCGCGCGAGCGCGTCGCGACGAATGTCCGCCACCGCCCGCCGGCCGCCAAGCCTGCGACTCCGGTGGAACGCGTGCTCACCTCGCTGCGTGAGCGCCCCCCGATCATCGCCGACGTGCCCGATCTGCCGTTCGGCGCGACCCCGCCTTATGTCCCGCCCACCGCGATCACTAGCCCGCCAACGGGGCCGGGCCCTTTTATCTCACCGCCGATAAACATACCGCCGCTGATTGGCGGATGCTGCAGCACGCCGGGTACTCCCCCTGTGACGCCACCGGTGACTCCGCCTGTGACTCCTCCCGTCACGCCGCCGGGCGGGGTGCCTGAGCCGGCAACCTGGGCGATGATGATCATCGGCTTCTTCTCGGTCGGCGCCGCGATGCGTCGGCGCCGCGGAATCGCAACCGTTGCGACTGGCCGCTAAACTAAACCCCCGCCATATCGGGCAGACGCTGGCGCGGCTCGCGGTGCCGCTCGCGCTGTCCGCGGCGGCGATCGCCGGCGGCGCGGCTGCGGCGCATTATTATACCAGGCATCAGGTCGTGGATCCGCCGGTGCAGGTCGTCGAACGCGGCCCGCGCCTGTGGTATCCGGTCGGCCAATATCCCGCGCTGACCCTGCCCGACGGCGAGCATCGCGCGGTGAAGAGCGTGCTCAACGTCCGCGATACGATGCATTACGGCGATTATGTCTGGAACGAACAACGCGTTCCGGCCAGCGGCGACGTGTGGGTGCGGATCGACCTTCAGCGGCAATTGCTGTCGGTATTTCGCGGCGGGCATGAAATCGGCTCGGCGGTGATCCTCTACGGCACCGACGGCAAGCCGACCCCGACGGGCGTGTTTCCGGTGCTCGAAAAGCGCGAGACCCATGTCTCGTCGCTCTACGATGCCAGCATGCCCTATATGATGCGGCTGACCGGTGACGGGGTGGCGATCCACGCCAGCAACGTCCAGCGCGGTCGCGCCACCCACGGCTGTATCGGGGTGCCGCCGTCTTTCGCCGCCTTATTGTTCAACGTCGTCAAGAGCGGCGACAAGGTCGCGATTCTCCCGGCGGTGGGAAAATCGTCGTTACCGAAGGGATAACCACCCCTTTCAACCGCCTGCTGACGCTCGCATGACAAAAGTGGCCCATCTTTCGGAATGGGCCTGCCATGTCGCGTCGTCGTTTGACATCGCTGATCGCCAGCCTCGCGCTGCTCTTCACGCTGCCGGTCACGGTCGGCGCGACCGATCCCACGTCGAATTTCGCCGACCGCGTATTGGGGCGGCATAACCGCGAGCGCGTCGCCATGGGCATTGCGCCGCTGCAATGGGATCCGATGCTCGCCGCCTCGGCGCAGGATTGGGCCAATTATCTCGCGCGGAGCGGCCGTTTCGAACATGCCCCCGAGCGTGCATTCGATCCGCAGGGCGAGAATCTGTGGGCCGGCACGCGCGGCGCCTTCTCGCTCGAACATATGGTCGACGCGTGGATTCGCGAGAAACGCTATTTCACCCCCGGCGTCTTCCCCAACAACAGCACCACCGGGCGGGTCGAGGATATCGGCCATTATACCCAGCTGATGTGGCGCGATTCGGGTGAGGTGGGCTGCGCGATCGCGCGCGGGCGGGTCGAGGACGTGCTGGTCTGCCGCTATAGCGACGCCGGCAATTATATCGGCGAACGCCCCTTCTGACACGGCTGCGCCGGCTTGACGCGTCCCCGTGCGCGGCAGAACATCGCGCTCATGGAACATCTCGATCTGTCCGAGTCAGAATGGCGCCGGCGGCTGACCCCCGAGCAATATCACGTACTGCGCGAGGCCGGGACGGAGCGTGCTTTTTCCGGCAGATACAATGATAACAAGGTCGACGGCATCTATCATTGCGCGGCCTGCGAACTGGCCTTGTTCGATTCGGCGGACAAATATGATTCGGGGTCGGGCTGGCCGAGCTTCACCCGCCCGATCATGCCCGATGCCGTCACCGACCATAGCGACACCAGCCACGGCATGACCCGCGTCGAAACGCGCTGCGCGCGCTGCGACAGCCACCTCGGCCACGTCTTTCCCGACGGCCCGCCGCCGACCGGCACGCGCTACTGCATGAATTCGGTCAGCCTCGATTTCCAGGCACGCCGCTAGGGTTAGGGTTGTTAAGCACAGGCTAAGCCTCTATCCGTTCTAGCCGTCCGATGGCCCGCGCCTCTCGTCCCCGTTCGCCCTGGCGCCGCCGCCTGTCGCTTGCCCTCAAGCTGCTGGTCGTTGCGGCCGTGCTCGCGCTCGGCGCGCTGATCACCGCCGTCTATGTCACCCGCGCGCAGCTCCCCAGCTTCGATCAGCTCAAATCCTCGCCCAACGGGCAGATGATCCGCGTCCACGCCGCCGACGGCACGGTGATCGTGTCGATGGGGCCGAGCTATGGCGACTGGCTGAGCTATGATCGCATCCCCAAGGTGATGCGCGACGCGACGATCGCGGTGGAGGATCGCCGCTTCAACAGCCATCTCGGGGTCGATCCGATCGGCGTGGCGCGCTCGGTGCAGGTGCGGATGTCGCGCGGCCGCTGGGTGCAGGGCGGATCGACGATCACCCAGCAGCTCGCCCGCAACGTTTTCCTGAACAATCAGAAGAAGTTCGGCCGCAAGTTCCGCGAATGGATCCTCGCGCTGGCGATGGAGCGCAAGTTCAGCAAGGACGAGATCCTCGAACTCTATCTGAACAAGGTCTATTATGGCGGCGGCGCCTATGGCATCGACGCCGCCTCGCGCAAATTCTTCGGCCATGGCGCCGATCATCTCTCGCTGCCCGAAGCCGCGATCATCGCCGGGCTGGTCAAGGCGCCGTCGAACTATTCGCCGACCGCCGATGCCGCCGCCGCGGTCGGCCGCGCCTCGGTCGTGCTGCAGGCGATGCAGGATACCGGGGTGATCTCCGCCAGCGAGGCCACCGCCGCCGATCCCAAATCGGTCGCGCTGGCGCCCGAGCCCAAGCAGAATAGCGTGCGCTATTTCACCGATTGGGCGCTGCCCCAGCTCGAGCTGCTGATCGACGAGACCGAAAAGCCGCTCGAGGTGTGGACCACGCTCGATCTCAACATGCAGCGCGACGCCGATGCCGCGGTGCGCGCCAATGCGCCGAACGGGGCGCAGGGCGCATTGGTCGCGCTCGATCGCGACGGCGCGGTGCGCGCGATGGTCGGCGGCAAGGATTACGTCTCGTCGATCTACAACCGCGCCACCCAGGCCGAACGCCAGCCGGGCTCGTCGTTCAAATTGTTCGTCTATCTCGCCGCGCTCGAAGCCGGGAAAACCCCTGAATCGACCGAGATCGACGAGCCGGTGACGATCGACGGCTGGTCCCCGCGCAACGATTCACGGCGCAATTCGGGGCAGGTGACGCTGCGCACCGCCTTTGCCTATTCGCTCAACACGATCGCGGCCAAGCTCGGCCAGCAGGTCGGCTTCGCCACCGTCGCCGATATGGCGCGGCGCTTCGGCATCACCACCACGGTCAACACGCATCCGTCGATGGTGCTCGGCACCTCCGACGTGCGGCTGATCGACATGACCCGCGCCTTTGCCAGCGTCGCCAATCAGGGCGTCGCGGTGACGCCTTATGGCATCCTCAAGGTCACCGCGAACAACGATGTGATCTACCAGCATCAGGTCGATCGCAGCCGCGTGCTCGTCTCGCCGCAGGTCGCCGCGCAGATGATCGACCTGTTGCAGACCGCGGTGAACACCGGCACCGGCCGCGCCGCGCAAATCGGCCGCCCGGTGGCGGGCAAGACCGGCACGACCAGTTCGTCGAAGGACGGCTGGTTCCTCGGCTTCTCCTCGGGGCTCACCACCGGCGTGTGGATGGGGCGCGACGATGCCAAGCCGATCGCCGGGCTCCACGGCGGCACCGCGCCGGCGCGCGCCTGGCACGATTTCATGATCAAGGCGGTCGCCAACCGCCCGATCGAGCAGTTCGAGACCCAGGTGACTTTGCCCGAGGCACAGCTCGAGCCCGACGCCGAAAGCTATTATGGCGGCCCGGACAATGGCCTGTTCGTCGATCCCGACGGCAATCCGGTGCCCGGCGGGGTACCCGGCACCGCGCCGCAGGGCGACCGCCAGTCGCCGCGCAGCGAGCATCTGGAGCTGGACGACGACGGCAATCCGATCATCCCGGCGCCGCAGCCCGAACGGCTCGATCAGGACTGGATCGATCGCGTGACCGGTCGTGACGCACGTCAGCGGCGCCCGGCCAGCCCGCCGCCGGGCAACCGCCCCCCGCCGTCGGCGACCTATCAGATCGATCCGCGCCCGAACCAGTGAAGCGCCGCGCCGTGGCGGCGCAGCCAGTTGCGCTCCACCGCCGGATCGCGGCCGTAGAGCGTCGCAACGAGCGCGTGGAACGCCGGGCTGTGATTCATATGCACGCGATGCGCCACTTCATGCGCGGCGGTCGCGCGGCGCACCGCGCTTGGCGCGAGCGCCAGCCGCCAATTGTAGCGGATCGTCCCCGACGAGGCGCAGCTCCCCCAGCGCCCGCGCGCATCGCCGATCGCCACCTTGACCACCTTGACCCCGGCGAGCGCGGCATAATGCGCGGTATCCTCGCTCAGCAGCCGCAATGCCTCGCGCCTGAGCCACGCCTCGACCCGGCGCCCGACGGTTTCCGCCGGGCCGCCCGTCACCAGCCGGTCGTCGACATGCGCGATGCGGCGCGACGCGGAATCGTCCCAGACGATCGTCAGCGTGGTATCGTCGAACGGCACCAGCGCGCCGGGGACGAACGGCCGCGCCGCGGGTAACGCCGCGCGCTGCCGCTCGAGCCATTCGCCTTGCGTCGCCGCCCAGGCCAGCGCGGCCTTGGCCGAGGCGCGCGCCGGAATCACCAGCCGCACCCGCCCGCTCGCCGGATCGAGCGACAATTTCGCCCGCCGCGCCCGCGGATGCCGGACGAGATCGATCTCTCCGCTCACAAGATCCGATCGACCATATGATGTTCGAGATCGCCGGCATCGTCCTCGCTGATCGTCCAGCCGCGCGTCGACTGGCCGGCGCGGTGCACCGCCTCCGGGTCGCCGCACACCAGATAATGCCATTCCGGCAGCGGCTCGCCCGCGGCACGCAGCCGATAGGCGCAGGTCGAGGGCAGCCAGTCGATCTCATGCACGTTGCGCGCGTTGAGCCGCACGCATTCGCTGACATAAGCGTGGCGGTGGCGATAATCCGAGCAGCGCCCGGCGCGGCGATCGAGCAGCCGGCAGGCGACATTGGTCGCGATCAGCTCGCCGGTTTCCTCATCCTCGAGCTTGTGGATGCAGCATTTGCCGCAGCCATCGCACAGCGCCTCCCATTGCGCGCGGTCGAGCTTGTCGAGCGGGGTATCTTCCCAGAAGCGGGTCATCGCGCCCAGCGCTCGATCTCGTCGGCGATCTGCTTCGGCGGCCCTTCCTGCGACAGCAAGGCGAGCGGCTTGCCCTCCGGCGACATCAGATAGGCGGCGCGGCTGTGATCCATCATATAGCCGCCGGCATTGCCCTTACCGCGCGCATAATAGACGCCATATTCCTTGGCGATCGCCGCGATCTGCGCGGGTGTGCCGGTCAGCCCGATCATCCGCGGGTGAAACGCGCTGACGAACTGCTTGAGCACCGCCGGCGTATCGCGCGCCGGATCGATCGTCACGAACACCGGGACGATGCGCGCGCCGAGCGCCGGATTGTCCTTCTCGATCATCTTCACCGCCGCGCCGATATGCTGGACGTCGAGCGGGCAGACATCGGGGCAGAAGGTATAGCCGAAATAGACGATGCTATATTTGCCCGCCAGGTCGCGCTCGGTCACCGCCCGGCCGTTCTGATCGTTCAGGGTGAAGGCGCCGCCGATCCGCGCGCCCTCCAGCGGCGGGCGCGCCGGCTGTTGCGGCGGCGAGCAGGCGGCCAGCCCGAGGGTGGCAAGGGCAAGGATTTGAATGTGCAGCTTCATGGCATGGCGAGAGATGATCTGTTAGAGGCGGTATCGCAACCTGTGTGGACGCAAAGATTGACAATGAAGCGTATCCTGTTCGCCGCGGCGGTCCTCGCCGGCACCGCCGCCCTGCCCGCCACCGCCCAGCAGCAATCGGCGAGCTACAAATTCCTGCAGGCCGTGAAGGACGGCAAGGGCGACGAGGTGACCAAGATCCTCGACCAGCCCGGCCAGCGGATCATCAACACCCGCGACGTGACGACCGGAGACGGCGCGCTGCATATCGTGATCAAGCGCGGCGACGATCTCTATCTGCGCTATCTGCTGTCGCGCGGGGCGGACCCCAATTTGCGCAACGGCAAGGGCGATACGCCGCTGCTGATGGCGATCCAATATGGCCAGAACGGGCTGGTCGATACGCTGCTGCTGGTGAAGGCCAATCCCAATCTCGCCAATTCCTCGGGCGAAACCCCGCTGATCCGCGCCGTCCAGCGCCGTGATCTCGCGCTGGTCCGCACGCTGCTCGCCGCGGGCGCTGACCCCGATCAGACCGACAATGTCGCCGGCATGTCCGCACGCGATTACGCCCATGCCGATTCGCGCTCCCCGGCGATCGCCAAGGTGATCGACGAAAAGCCCAAGACCGCGCCACGCGCCGTCGCCGGGCCGAAGATGTGAGCATCGGTTAGGACGGATCGACATTCAGCCCAGCGGGCCCGGCAATCTCCGTCACCCCGGCCTTGAGCCGGGGTCCATCGGGCGGCAAGGGCGGAGCAAGAGGTTCTAGCCACAGAGTCTGCGGCACAATGGACCCCGGCTCAAGGCCGGGGTGACGGCGGAAGCTGCCGCCTCCCTACTCGAAATAACTGAATGTCGATCGGCCCTAGCCGACCGACTAAGCCCACCGCCCTCGTTCAGTCTCTCCCCTCCCTGGTGAAGGGAGGGGCTGGGGGTGGGTGGGTATGAGGCGGGCGGCGCGGTGCCCTCGCAGGCCAACCCACCCCCGCCCCCTCCCTTGTTCAAGGGAGGGGAGAAGAAACGGCAGCGCGAAATCTCCTTAGAGCACCGTGTGCAGAATATGATCCACCCCGGCGCAGGCCGGGGTCCAGCATCAGGCCGGTCGTAACTGGGCCCCGGCCTTCGTCGGGGCGGAAGTCCAGTGATCCCGGTTTAACGCAGGACGCTCTAAACGCACGACGCTCTAAAACCCCGGCCCGGCATCCGGGTCGGCAAGCGTGATCAACCGCCGCGCCGCGCGCCGCGCGAAGGCCAGCGTGCAGCGTTTGCGGATATGCGCGGCGAGCGGATCGGTCCGCGCCTCGCGCACCACCGCGGCATCATAGCGATCGGCGACGATCAGCCCGGTGCGCTCGGGCAGAAACGCCGGGCCATCGATCGGCGAGGCATCGAATCCCGCCGGCACCGCCCAGAAGAAGCGGTCGCAATGTTCCAGATAATCCTGCCACTTGCCGTCGCCGAGCAGATCGGCGCGCGACACTTTGATCTCGACGATCGTGATCCGTCCGCGCGCATCCAGCGCCATCAGGTCGGCGCGCCGGCCACCCTCCAGCGGAACCTCGCCGATCGCGACCAGTTCGTGCCGCAACAGCATCCGGGTGACGCCGCGCGCGACATCCGCCGCAACCAGCGCTTCTGCCGGAAGCAGGTCTTCCGCAGACGAAAAAGGCGAGGTGACATCCACCCCGCCTTTTTAGAACATCATGAGAACAAAAGGAAGATCAACGATAGAAAATGTGATTTCCGATCGTCGCCACCCGCGTGCGGCCCCAGCCCGGCGCGGCGCGGCGGGCATGGAAATAGAGCGCGTCGTCGGCATTGCTTTCCCACGCGTCGTTGAGCGCCACCTTGGCGACCGCAACCGCGGTGCGCCACGCCGGACGGTCGGGATCGACCGCCGGCACGCGGCCGCCGCGAACGAAGGAGAATTGCCCCGGCTGCTTCACCACGTCGCAGATCGTGTCGCCGAAGCGGCCCGAATCGGCGCGGTTGAGGATCACCTCGGCAACCGCGAGCTGGCCGGCGAGCGGCTCACCCTTCGATTCATAATAGATCGCGCCGGCGAGGCAGCGCATGTCTTCGTCGATGTCACCACGCGTCTGCTGCGCGGCAACCGCGGCGGCGAGCGTCGGATAGGCAATCGTGTCGCCCGGCTTCACGTCATCGGCGACGGCAGGCGTCGGCGCGGTGGTGGGGGCGACAGGAGCGGGAACATAGGCCTGAACCTGCGGCGCAGCGGCCGGCTGGATCGTGGCGAGCGCGATCGGCGCTACTTCGGCCGCCAACCCTGCGCTGCTCTGCGCGGCGAGGCCGAGTATAGAAAGGGACGCGACCGCGACAGCCGCGGCCTTCGAGAAAAACGACATTAACCAACAAACATAGGCGGTTGGGACGCGGAAAACGCGATCGACTAGAGGTCAGATCGGCCGGGTTCCCCCCCGACTGCGTCACCGAACGGATCGCACCCGCACTCGGTA
This sequence comes from Sphingomonadales bacterium, assembly GCA_017304125.1. Taxonomy (GTDB): domain Bacteria; phylum Pseudomonadota; class Alphaproteobacteria; order Sphingomonadales; family Sphingomonadaceae; genus Sphingomonas. Next base: position 9,114 of record JAFKLV010000372.1, on the reverse strand, counting down.
CAACGCTTGAAACATGAACCTCGGCTTACTCGTTTTGCGACGCAACAAAGTCAATCGTCGCCGATCGTTTCAGCGGCGAACCGTTTCGCCTGCGGGATATCCAGAGCAACCACCCACAGGTCCGGATCGCGCTGGCGCCGCCGCTGCCAATAATCGTCGAGTGATTCCGCGGCCCCCGCTTTGGGCCCGGTTTCGATCAGCCCGCGGCTGCCGTCGGCGCCGATCCCGCGTTCGAGAATCACGCTTTCCAGCTCGTCGATGATCAGGATCGCGCCGGCCTGCGCATCGCCGCGCGCGCGCACCACCGCGATGCCGCCGGCATCGTTCACCCGCCGCAGCAACGCGCCGACCAGCAGGTCGCTCGGCAGCCGTCCGCTCAACGCGTGCGATATCCGGGCAGCCCGGCGAGCGCGATGCGGCTGCGCATGAAGGTGCCGGTGCCGCGCGCCACTTCCTCGCCGCTGGCGTCGATCAGCCGCGCGTCGCCGACGAACACGCGGCGATGCCCGCTGATCCAGCGCCCCTCCGCCACCACCGGCCCTTCGGGCAGCGGGCGGGTGAACAACAGGCTGAATTGCGTCGTCAGCAGGAAGCGGTCGGTGACCATGCTGTTGCAGGCATAGAAAGCCGCATCGTCGAGCATCTTGAAATAGGCCGTGCCGTGGGTCGCCCCGCCGGCGTGGAAATGCCGCGCGTCGACCGTGAAGCGAATCCGCGCCACCCCGGATTCGGGGATTTCGAGCGCGGATTCGAAGAAGCGGTTGATCGGCGCGGCGGCATAGAGCGATTCCAGCGCGCGGAAATGCGCCTGCGCGCCTTCAGGCAGCGTCACGCGTCTCGTCCGCCGCGAGCAACGCGTAGAAAGCGTCGCGCGAGGCAGCCCCGCGCAACTTGTCGACGAATTCCCGGTCGCGGAACCGTCGCGACACCCGCGCCAGCGCCTTGAGATGATCCGCCCCCGCTTCCGGGGGCGAGAACATCGCGATGACGATATCGACCGGCACATCGTCGACCGCGGCGAAGTCGATCGGCCGGGCGAGCCGCGCGACCATCACCGCAATCTGCGCCACGCCGGCAATCCGCGCATGCGGAATCGCCACGCCGCCACCGAAACCGGTCGACCCCAGCCGCTCGCGCTCGGCGAGCGCGCTGGTGACGGTCACGGCGTCGAGCCCCAGCGCCGGCCCGGCTACCTGGCCGAGCTGTTGGAACAGCGCTTTCTTGCTCGATGCCGCGAGGTCGACCAAAACGAAGTCAGGCGACAACAAGTCGCTCAAATCACTTGTCATATCCGTGATATATGTCCTTCAGCGCGCGCGCTGTGGCTCGACCCAGCCGATCGTCCCGTCGCCGCGACGATAGACCATATTATAGGCGCCGGTGCCCGAATTTCGGAACAGCAGCGCCTGGGTGTTGCGCAGGTCGAGCATCATCACGGCATCGGAAACGCTGGCGTCGGGCACGTCGACGCGGGTCTCGGCGACGATCAGCGGGGCATCGCCCGCTTCGTCCTCGTCGATCACCTCGGCGAATAACGTATAGCCGGCATTGTCATAGCCATTGGCCTGCGCCAGCTCGAGCGCCTTGTCCGCCTGGCGATCCTTCAATCGTCGCATATAGCGTCGCAGCTGGGTTTCGATCCGGGCCGCCGCGCCATCGAAGGCGAGATGCGCGTCCTGCGCGGTGTTTTGGCCCTTGAGCACCAGCGCCTTCATCACATGGGCGACGATATCGCATCTGAATCCTGCGTCATGCGGCCCCTGGCCGAAGGTCACTTCAGCCGAGATCGCGCGCGAGAAATATTTGTCCGCGATACCCTGAAGCCGTTCATCGACATGCCCCTTGAGCGCAGCGCCCGTAGCGACCTGATGACCAGAAACGCGGATATCCATCGGCTCTTCTCCTTCAGGGGCGCCGGGCCTGACCCCGGACGCCCGGTTCGCGTCACGCGGACGCGTCGCTCCCCCAGATCGGGTTTTTTACCCGTTCCAAGAACGCGGCATGGGCGGCGAGTTCGTCCTCGCTCGCCGCAAAGATACGCGCCTGCCGCACCACCGATGCGACCTGCGACCGAACCGGCGCGGCGTTGTCCGCCGTCGCCGCCTCGCTGATCAGACCGAGACCGATCTGGCGACCGCCCATCAGCTCGACATAAACCTGCGCCAGCAATTGCGCGTCGAGCAACGCGCCGTGCAACACACGATGCGATCGATCGATGCCGTAGCGCGAGCAAAGCGCATCGAGCGTGTGTTTGGCGCCGGGGTGCTTCGATCGCGCGATCGTCAGCGTATCGACCATCCGCTTGAGATCGACCGGCGGCCAGCCATGCTGTTTCAGCTCGCCATTGACGAAGCCGAAGTCGAACCCGGCATTGTGCGCGATGAGCGGCGCATCGCCGATGAAGTCGAGCAGATCCTCGACTCGCTCGGCAAAGCGCGGCTTGTCCGACAGGAACGCGTCGGACAGGCCGTGGATCGCAAATGCCTCGGCCGGCATCGCGCGATCGGGATTGAAATAAGCGTGGAAAGTGCGCCCCGTCTCCACGCGGTTGACGATCTCGACACATCCGATCTCGACCAGCCGGTCGCCACCGGAGAAACTGAGCCCGGTGGTTTCGGTATCGAACACAATCTCCCGCATGACGCTGTTATCGGCCTGTCGGGCGCGACAGGCAAGCGATCACCGCACGAACCGACGCACGCGTTTCCTCCAGCGGGACATCGGTCGGGATGACGAAATCGGCCTGCGCGCGCTTCTCGGCATCGGGGGTCTGCCGGGCGAGAATCGCGTCGAATTTCTGCGCGGTCATGCCGGGGCGTTCGAGCGTGCGGGCACGCTGCACCTCGGGCGCGGCAGAGACAACGGCTACTTTGTCGACGGCACGATTCCCGCCAGTTTCGAACAACAACGGCACATCGAATAAAACGATCGGAGAATCAGTATGTTCCGCCAAAAATTGTGCGCGTTCGGCGCCGACCGCGGGGTGGACGATCGTCTCCAGCGCCTTCATCGCCGCATCGTCGCCGAGCACCGCCGCGCCGAGCTTCTGCCGGTCGACGCCCGCCGCACCGGTCGTACCGGGAAAGCGCGCCTCGATCGCCGCCACCAATGCGCCGCCCGGCCCCTGCAGCCGATGCACCGCGGCATCGGCATCGAACACCGGCACGCCCTCCGCCGCGAACATTGCCGCGACGGTCGATTTGCCCATGCCGATCGATCCGGTGAGACCGAGGCGAATCATCCGATCAGCCGCTCGCGCAATTCGGCATCGTGGACGCGCGGGGCAGGGCGGCCGAAGAACAGCTCGAACGCCATCGCCGCCTGGCCGATCAGCATCTCCAGCCCGTCGATCGTCTCCAGCCCGCGCGCCTCGGCCTGTTGCAGCAGATCGGTTTCGAGCGGGGCGTAGACGATGTCATAGACGATCGCGTCTTCGGGCAGCGGCGCCAGATCGATCTCCAGCGGCGGCTGGCCCTTCATCCCCAACGCGCTGGTGTTGACCAGCAAGTGCGCCGGCGGGAGCGTGGCGGAAAGCGGCAGCGCATTGCCCTTCAACCCGAATCGCGCGAGCAGCGCCGCGCCCTTGAGCGGGCTGCGGTTGAGGATCGTCACCGGGCCGACCCCGGCACGCGCCAGCGCGAACAGCACCGCGCGCGCCGCCCCGCCGGCCCCGATCACCACCACGGGCGCACCGGTGAGATCGGCCTCGGCCAGCGGCGCATAGAAACCCGCGGCATCGGTGTTGGTGCCGAACACGCGGCCCTCTGAATCGCGCACGATCGTGTTCATCGCGCCGATCGAATCGCGCACCTCGCCCGGATCGTCGACCAGATCGAGCATCGCGATCTTGTGCGGGATCGTCACATTGCACCCGCGCCACGTGGCATCCTCACGCCGCTCGGCGACGAACCGCGCAAGATCGTCGGGCACGACATGCGTCGCGCGATAATCCGCCTCGATCTCGAGCTTTTCGAGCCAGAAAGCGTGGATCAGCGGCGATTTCGAATGGGCAATCGGATCGCCGATCACCTCGGCATAGGGACGGTTCATGCCAGCAGCACCCCACGTTCGCGCAAATAGGACAAGAGCGGCATCAACGGCATGCCGAGCACGGTGAACTGGCTGCCCTCGATCCGGCTGAACAATTGCACCCCCGGCCCCTCGATCCGGAAACACCCGACGCACCCCGCGATCGCCGGCCATTCGGCATCGAGATAGGCCGCGATAAACGCCGGAGAGAGCGGGCGGACGAACAATTTGGCGCGATCGACATGCCGCCACACCGCGCGACCGCCCTCGGCGATCACCGCGGCGCTGACCAGATCGTGCCGCCGGCCGGACATCATTCGCAGGTGATCGGCGGCCTGTTCGCGGCTTTCGGGCTTGTCGAGGATCGTCCCGTCCTCGAGCACCGCCAGCGAATCCGAGCCGAGCACCAACGCCTGCGGCTCGCGCTGCGAGACCTTGAGCGCCTTCAGTTCGGCCAGTGCATCGGCGAGATCGCGCGGCGGCCGCCCGGCGAGCGCGAGCTTGGCCGCGGCTTCGTCGACATAAGCGGGCTGCGCCGAGAACGGCACGCCGGCCGCTTCAAGCATCGCGCGACGCGACGCGGATTGCGAGGCCAGCACCAATTTCATGACTCACTCACCACTGCATTGCCCTGCCGTTCGTTGCACAAGGCGATGATCGCGGCCGCGGTCTCCTCGATCGAGCGGCGCGTGACATCGATCACCGGCCAGCCGTTATCGGCGAACATGCGGCGCGCGAACGCAATCTCGCGCGTCACCGAATCCTGATCGACATAAGCCGTCTCCGGCGCCTGATTGAGCGACAGCAAGCGGTTGCGCCGCACCTGGATCAGCCGGTCGGCACTGGTCGTCAGCCCGACGACCAGCGGCTTCTGCAGCCGATAGAGCGAAGTGGGCGGTGGGCTTTCGACGACGATCGGGATATTGGCGACCTTATAGCCGCGATTGGCGAGATAGATCGAGGTCGGCGTCTTGGACGAGCGGCTGACCCCGGCCAACACGATATCCGCTTCCTCCCAATCCTCGGCGCCGATCCCGTCGTCATGCGCGATCGTGAACTGGATCGCATCGACGCGTTCGAAATAGGCCGCGTCGAGCGCATGCTGCCGCCCGGGGCGCCCCTTGGCCTGCTGGCCGAGCAGATCGGACAACGCATCGGTCACCCGATCGAGCGGCGCGACCATCGGCAGGCCAAGCGCCTGACAGCGCTGTTCGAGCGCGCCGCGGGTCGCCGGATTGACCAGGGTATAGATGACAAGCCCCGGATTTTGCGCGATTTCCTGAAGAATACGATCGAGATGCGCCTCGGTGCGCACCATCGGCCAGAAATGCCGCACCGTTTCGACATCATCGAACTGGGCAAGCGCGGCCTTGGCGATATTCTCCAGCGTCTCGCCGGTGGAATCCGACAAGAGGTGCAGGTGCAGTCTGACCATCAATCGAACGAACCTGTGGAAAACATGGGGACAAGCGCTAGCGCAACCCTAACCCCCCGCCAAGGCGCAACCGGCGCCGTGGACAAGCGATGATTCGTCCACAATGCGATCCACGGCGACACTATCCTTCAACAGCCTGTGGATAGCGGGGATGCGCTGCGCCGAATCCGTGAGATTCCCGCGAACCGCGCGCGGTCAAGCTGTTGGTGTTTCGGTGCGCGAGGCATAAGCCCCGCAACCCACGCGCCAACAGCATCAACATCCTCTATTGAATCTTCTTTCTATTTAGATGGGTCGACATTCCCTCCTCACCCCGGCCTTGTGCCGGGGTCCACCGGGAGGCAGAGGCAGGACAAGCGGCTCTTGCGATAAGGCCTGCGGCTCCGTGGACCCCGGCACAAGGCCGGGGTGACGGGGATTAAACAAGGACGCGTAACTTCCGGTGACCAAGACTCTGCTCAACGTCCTCAAGGGAGAGAAACCGGCGACGCCGCCGTTGTGGCTGATGCGACAGGCGGGGCGCTATCTGCCCGAATATCGCGCGCTTCGCGCCGAGAAGGGCGGATTCCTCGCGCTCGCCACCGATCCCGATGCCGCCGCCGAAGTCACCGTCCAGCCGATCCGTCGCTTCGGCTTCGATGGCGCGATCCTGTTTTCCGATATCCTGATGGTGCCGTGGGCGCTGGGGCAGGATCTGACCTTCGGGCCGGGTGAGGGGCCGCGGCTTGCCCCGGCGCTCGCCACGCATCCGCTCGACCAGCTCGCGCGGGTCGGCGAGCGGCTCGATCCGGTCTATCAGACGGTGCGGCAGGTGAAGGCTTTGCTCCCCGCCGACACCACCTTCCTCGGCTTCGCGGGCAGCCCGTGGACCGTCGCCACCTATATGGTCGCGGGGCAGGGCAGCCGCGATCAGGGCGAGACGAGGAGCCATGCCTATCGCGATCCGGCGGCCTTTGCCGCGATCGTCGACGCGATCGTCACGATGACGATCGATTATCTCGCCGGCCAGATCGAGGCCGGGGTCGAGGCGGTGCAGTTGTTCGACAGCTGGGCGGGGAGCCTGTCGCCCGAGCAATTCGAACGCTGGGTGATCGCCCCCAATGCGGCAATCGTCCGCGGGTTGAAGGCGCGGCACCCCGATGTGCCGGTGATCGGCTTTCCGAAGGGGGCAGGGGGCAAGCTTCCCGCTTATGCCGCGGGCACCGCGGTCGATGCGATCGGGCTCGACGAGACGGTCGATCCGCTCTGGGCCGATGCAGTGCTGCCCAAGGGGTTGCCGGTGCAGGGCAATCTCGATCCACTCGCGCTCGAAACCGGTGGCGAAGCTTTACAACGCGGGGTCGATCGCGTGCTTGCGGCCTTCGGCGATCGGCCGCACATCTTCAATCTCGGTCATGGCATCGGTCAGCACACCCCGATCGCGCATGTCGAGCAGCTCGTGGCGCGGGTGAGGAGAATATGATGGAGCCGGGTTACCTCGGCGCGGCCTATGGTGGGGTAGAGGCGGCGCGCGTGATTTTCGGCAGCTTCTGGATGGCGGGGATGTTCATGCTGCCGCGTTATCTGGTCTATCATCAGGAGGGGTTGAGCGATCCGGTCGATGCGGCGCGCTGGGTCGAGCGCGAGCGGCGGCTGCGGCGCATCATCCTGACCCCGGCGATGATCCTCACCTGGCTGTTCGGCTTGCTGCTGGCGGCCAATATCGGGCTGTTCGCCGGCGGCACCGGGCTCGGCTGGCTCCACGCCAAGATCGCGATCGTCGTGCTGCTGTCGGGCTATCACGGCTGGGCGGTCGGCTATTCGAAGAAACTCGCCAAGGGCAAGCCGACGATCAGCAACCGCGCGTTGCGGATGATGAACGAGATTCCGGCGCTCGCCGCGACGCTGACGGTGATTCTGGTGATGGTGCGCCCGTTCTGAGCGCGGGCGATTCACCTCTCGCTTGACTTGGCGCCGGTGTGTTCCTACGTCGACGCAACGGTGGGGCTTATTCTGCCCTGTCCGCCTCCTTATAGCATCGTTCGCCAGCGTATCTCGCCGTCCGAGCTGACTCCCCCTACCGATCCCATCGGGACACGACACACATGCATTTGAAAGATTTGAAGAAGAAAGCTCCGGCGGATCTGGTCCAGCTGGCCGGGCTCACGCACCGCGTTCATGATCAGCGGCATGCTGGCCGCGGTGGAGACGGCCGCCGCCACCCCGTGGCGGGCAACCAGCCCCTGCTCCATGCGTCTGGCCAGGTTGGGCGTCGTATCCCGCTCGTAACCCATGATGCCCAGATGTTCGCTACGCAGCGAATCGGCCACGAACAACCAGACGTGCTGGGCGTCCGAGGGGAATGGCACGACCTCGGGCCGGGTCGCGGCCGCCACCGGAGCCGGCGCGGCGTGGAGCGATCCGCGCAGGACGTTGTGCACCAGGAAGAAGCTGAAGGTGTTGAGCGAATTGTGCAGACCGCTGCGAGTGGGGCCCGGCAGGAAGGAATTGAGGTCGCGGTAGGTGGCGCGGTAAGGCTTGGACAGCAGGCCCGCGGCCACCAGCATGACCCCCAGCGCACGCTGCCAGCGCCGGACGTCGGACCGCATATAGCTCATGAACAGCCACCACGCGGCCAGATACGGGATCAGCACCGCGAACAGCACGTGGACATGGTCGCCGAAATCGGCCAGCGCCACTTCCCGGACGTCTCCGAACTCGGAAAACAGGCTGGCCAGCACGATGGGATCGAGCGGCCGGCCGGCGTAGGAAATATGGCTGAGCTGGATCAGTTCCATGCCGCCCAGCAGCACCAGGATGCACGTCACGAATACCCGGCTGCCCGACAGCCACAAGCCCAGGTTGAAGGCCAGCAGCGCCACGAAATAGTTCAGTTCGAAATCGGCCTGGTTGGCGACCGTGAACCATTGCTGGATCCAGTCGTCCAGCATCAGCAGCGACGTGGTCAGCAGGACCAGTGCTCCCCGCAGGGCGAGGTGCTGCCAGTTCCACATCCCGGGCCGGGGCGTCAGGGTCAGGGAGTCATTCGTCGTCATTCGCACTCGATCAGGCGGCCCGCGGCCTTCCTACGTGAAGAACGGCGTCCAGCCGGAACCGGGCGCCGTTCTGCTGCGGGCGGTGTATCCACCCCGGAAAAGCCGCAAGCTTAACTAAGTTCGCCCCTGCCGCGAGAGGGGGAATTCCCCTCGCGCCGGCCGGGGCGCCAGCTTTACGCCGCGTTGGACTCGGGCTGGCTGTCCTTCCCGCGATTGTTGACCACCATGCGGGCACCGCCCAGGATGGCAACCAACGCCAGCGGGTAGACCAGCCACTGCACCCAAGCGTGGGCCTGGAACCAGGGCTTGACCAGGGGCTCGCCCATCACCATCTTGGCCGCGGTCACGACCAGCACGCCGGCGCCGATGTAGATGATGGCCGGATAGCGTTCCATCAGGCGCAGGATGAGGCGGCTGCCCCAGACCATGATGGGCACGCTGATCAACAGGCCCAGCACCACCAGCAGGAAACTGCCGTGCGCCGCGCCGGCCACCGCCAGCACGTTGTCCACGCCCATGACCGCGTCGGCGATCACGATGGTCTTGATGGCGGCGACGAAGCTGGTGTTGACCGAGCCGTTGCCGTGCTCGTCTTCTTCGGCGGTCAGCAGCCGG
>JAFKLV010000341.1 GCA_017304125.1 Sphingomonadales bacterium | reverse complement strand
GATTTCGTCGATCGGGCGCGCGAGCGCACCGGCATCACCTTCGACCCGCGCCCGAAGATCGAGGCGGTGATGCACCGCGCGCTCGGCCCGGAAAAGGCCGATAGCGTGCTCGCGCGCATCACCCCGCCCGAGGCGGCGTGCGAGATCGACCTGCTCGACTGGCTCGACGCGACCGAAATCGCCGCGACGATCGAGAAGGAACATCCGCAGATCGCCGCGGTGCTGATCGCCAATCTCGATCCGGCGGTGGGGAGCCAGGTGCTCGAACTGCTGCCCGATGCCGTACAGCCCGAAATCCTGCACCGCATCGCCAAGCTCGGCCCGATCACCCCGGAAGCGGTGGAAACCTTGCGCGCGATGCTCGCCAACCGCAGCGGCGGCGGCGGTCAGGGCACGCAGGTGCAATTGGGCGGGACGCGCGAAGCGGCCAAGATCCTGCAGAGCGCGCGCAAGGCGACCGAGCAGCGCGTGATGCCCAAGCTGTTCAAGCTCGACAAGGAAACCGCCAAGGCAATCGAAGAGGCGATGTTCGTCTTCGACAATCTGCTCGACATGGACGACAAGAACCTCGGCACGTTGATCCGCAACATCGACGGCGACATCCTGACCCGCGCGCTGAAGGGCGTGGACGAAGGGGCGCGCAACCGCTTCCTCGGCTGCATGTCGGCGCGCGCCGCGGACGGCATCCGCGACGAGATGGAAGCACGCGGGCCGATGAAGCTGTCCGAAGTGCTCGAGGCGCAGAAGGCGATCATCCAGATCGCGCGCAATCTCGCCAAGGACGGCACGATCCAGATGGGCGGAGGCGAGGACGATTATGTCTGAGGCGGCTTCTTACGATTTCGTCGTCGGCCTGTCCGCGCGGCACAGCGATGCGGCGATCCGGCTCAGCCGCACTTTCGCCGATCGCGAACCCGGCTTCGCGCCGGCCGATCTCATCGCGCGGATCAAGAATGCGTTCGGCCGCGAACCCGAGGCCGAACCCCAGCCGCGCAGCTATGCCCCGGCCGATCGCGATACCAATCCGACCGAGGGCTGGAACCCGCTCGACGCCAATGCCGAGCCGGCACCGTTCATCGATCCGGCCGAAGTGGCACGCCAGGCGGGGCATGACGAAGGCTATGCCGCCGGCCTCGCCGCCGCGCGCGCCGAAGCCGCCGCGACCGCCGAGCGCGATCGCGCCTTGCTCGCCGCGCTGGTCGAGGCGCTGCGCGACGATGCGCGGATCGACCGCGAGCGGCTGGCGAAGCATATGCGCCAGACGGTCGAGCATCTCGTCACCCGGCTGGTCGGCGAGATCGGCGGGTCGGGTGAGCTGCTCGCCGCGCGTGTCGCCGCCGCGAGCGATCTGATCACCGATGCCGCCGAAAGCGCGATCCTGCGCGTCAACCCGGCCGATATGGCATTGCTCGACGGGCATCTGCCCGCGACGATCTTCCCGGTCGCCGATGCGCAGATCGCGCGCGGCAGCTTCGAGCTCGAAACGCCGTCGACGATCGTCGAGGACGGGCCGGACCTGTGGCTCGACCAGCTCGCCGCCGCGCTCGACAAGGTTGCGGTGCGAGCCGCCTGATGCTCACCCGTTTCGCGACCGATTATCTCGACGCGCTGGCCGGGGATTTCCGCCCGACCCCGAAGGTTTCCGGCCGCCTCGCCTCGTTCGACGGACTGTTGATGGAAGCGGTCGGGCTCAATCTCCCGGTCGGCACCGTCTGTCAGGTCGGCGGCAAGACCGACGGCGTCGAGGCGGAGGTGATCGGCTTCCGCAACGGCCGCACTTTGCTGATGAATCTCGGCGGCCCCGCCGCGCTTCTGCCGCATGCTCCGGTGCGCCCGATCGGCCCGCCGGGCGAGGCGGAGGTGGGCGCCGCGCTGCTCGGCCGCGTGGTCGACGGCGCCGGGCGCCCGATCGACGGGCTCGGCGCGATTCGCGGCGCGGGCGCGTGGCCGCTCGCCGGCAAGCTCCAGTCGCCGCTCGATCGCGGGCGCGTGCTCCAGCCGCTCGATGTCGGGGTACGCGCGATCAACGGGCTGCTGACGATCGGCAAGGGCCAGCGCATCGGCATCATGGCCGGCTCCGGCGTCGGCAAATCGGTGCTGCTCGGGATGATGGTCCGCGCCGCGCGCGCCGATGTGATCGTCATCGGGCTGATCGGCGAGCGCAGCCGCGAAGTCGCCGACTTTCTCGAGACCAAGGTGGCGGGCGAGGCGCGCGCCAAGAGCGTCGTCGTCGCGGTGCCCGCCAATCATTCGCCGGTGTTGCGTATCCGCGGCGCGCTCCGCGCCACCGCGATTGCCGAAGGCTTCCGCGCCGAGGGCAAGGACGTGCTGCTGATCATGGATTCGCTGACCCGCGTCGCGCATGCCGGGCGCGAGATCGGGCTGGCGCTGGGCGAACCCGCCTCGGCACGCGGTTATCCGCCGTCGGCGATCGCGATGCTGCCCAATCTGATCGAACGCGCCGGCACCGACGTGACCTCGGGCGGATCGATCACCGCCATCTATACCGTGCTGGCCGATGGCGACGACGGCAACGATCCGGTCGTCGATTCGGCGCGCTCGATTCTCGACGGGCATATCGTGCTGAGCCGCGCGCTCGCCGAACGCGCGGTCTATCCCGCGATCGACGTGTCCAAATCGGTCAGCCGCGTGATGACCGATATCGCCGCGCCGCCGCATCTCCACGCCGCGCGCGTGCTGCGCCGCTATCTCGCGACCTATGAGGAGAATCGCGATCTGGTGCTGATGGGCGCCTATCGCGCGGGCTCCGACCCCGAGATCGACGCGGCGATCGCCTGCCACCCGGCGGTGATGGAATTCATCCGCCAGGATGCCGATGCGATCGTCCCGCTCGAAGATGCGGTGACCGAGCTGACCGGCGTGTTCGGCGATGGCTGAGCGGGGCAAGCTGGCGCGCGTGCTGCGCGTGCGCACGCTGCAATATGGGCTGGCGCAGGCCGCCGAGGCGCGCGCGCGCGACATGCATTCGCAGGAAAGCGCGCTCCCCACCCGCATCGCGCGGCCTGCCGCCGATGTCGCACCGGCAACCGAGCGCGGCGCG
>JAFKLV010000340.1 GCA_017304125.1 Sphingomonadales bacterium | reverse complement strand
GTTTCCGGTCCACAGGCCGAGGCGGGCGCCACCGTGCTGCGCGCGCTGGGCTTCACCCATGTCTCGATCGCCGGCCCGATGACCGGCGACGTCTCGGCGATCAAGATGATCCGATCGGTGATGATCAAGGGGATCGAGGCGCTGACCGCCGAATGCGCGCTCGCCGCCGAGGCTGCCGGGGTGCGCGACGCGGTGCTCGCCTCGCTCGACGCGAGTTGGCCCGGCGCGGACTGGGCGAAGCGTTTCGACTATAATCTCGATCGCATGATGCATCACGGCCGGCGCCGCGCGGCGGAAATGGAGGAAGCGGTCAAGACGCTCGACAGCCTCGCCACCGGGAGCGCGATGACGCGCGGCACGGTCGAGCGGCAGCGCGCGATCGGCCGGCTCGATGCGACCCCGCCCGCCGGGCTGACCGCCAAGCTCGATCTTATCCTTCCCCTGCTGACGCGTGAGAAACCATGATCATCGACTGTCACGGCCATTATACCACCGCCCCCGCCGCGCATAACGAATGGCGCGAGGCGCAAAAGGCAGCGTTCAAGGCCGGCACCGCCGCCCCGCGCTATCCCACGATCACCGACGACGAGATCCGCGAGACGCTGGAGCAGAACCAGCTCCGCCTGCTGCGCGAACGCGGCGCGGATATGACGATCTTTTCCCCCCGCGCCTCGGCGATGGCGCCGCATGTCGGCGACGAGGCGGTGGCGATCGCCTGGGCACGCGCCAACAACGATCTGATCAAGCGCTGCGTCGATCTCTATCCCGAGATTTTCGCCGGGGTGTGCATGCTGCCGCAAAACCCCAAGGCCGATCTCACCGCGTCGATCGCCGAATTACGGCGCTGCGTCGAAGACCTGGGGTTCATCGGCTGCAACCTCAACCCCGATCCCGGCGGGGGGCATTTCACAGCGCCGCCGCTCACCGATCGCTTCTGGTATCCGTTCTACGAGGCGATGGTCGAGCTGGACGTGCCGGCGATGATCCACGTTTCGGGCTCGTGCAATCCGGGGCTCCACGCCACCGGGGCTTATTATATCGCCGCCGATACGATCGCCTTCATGCAACTGATCGAGGGCGATCTGTTCCGCGATTTCCCCGATCTGCGCTTCATCATCCCGCACGGCGGCGGCGCGGTGCCCTATCATTGGGGGCGCTATCGCGGGCTGGCGGATATGCTCAAACAGCCCGCACTCGGCGGCCATGTGATGAACAACGTCTATTTCGATACCTGCGTCTATCACCAGCCCGGCGTCGATCTGCTCGCCACGGTGATCGACACCAAGAACATCCTGTTCGGCAGCGAGATGGTCGGCGCGGTGCGCGGGATCGATCCCGAGACGGGGCATCATTTCGACGACACCAAGCGCTATGTCGACGCGCTGCCGATCAGCGCCGAACAGCGCCACGCAATCTATGAGGGCAATGCGCGCCGCGTCTTCCCGCGGCTCGACACTAGGCTCAAGGAGAGAGCGCAGTGACCGGCCCAAGCGACATCCACCAATATCTCGCCGAGTTCGACGATATCCCCGGCACCCGCGTGTTCACCGCGCAACGCGCGCGCGCCGGCTATCATATGAACCAGTTCGCGATGAGCCTGATGACGCCCGAGAACCGCGCGCGCTTCAAGGCCGACGAGCGCGCCTATCTCGACCAATGGCCGTTGAGCGAGGAGCAGAAGGCGGCGCTGCTGGCGCGCGATTACAATCGCTGCCTCGATCTGGGCGGCAACATCTATTTCCTCGCCAAGCTGTTCTCGACCGACGGGCTGAGCTTCGCCGAGGCGGTCTCGTCGATGACCGACATGAATTTCCAGGATTATACCGCGATGATGATCGCGGGCGGCCGCTCGCCCAAGGGCGTGCGCAGCATCAAGGGGAAGAATTGATGGCGCGGATCACCGCCGGGGTCGGCTCCAGCCATGTACCCCTGCTCGGGGTTGCGAGCGATTTCGGCAAGGATAAGGACGATTATTTCGGCCCGATCTTCGCCGGTTACGAATGGACGCGAAATTGGGAGCAGGCCGAAAAGCCCGATGTCGTGATCCTCGTCTATAACGATCACGCCTCCGCCTTCGATATGAAGGTCATCCCGACCTTCGCGATCGGCTGCGGCGAACGCTACAAGCCCGCCGACGAAGGCTGGGGGCCGCGCGCGGTGCCCGATGTCGAGGGTCATGCCGATCTCGCCTGGCATATCGCGCAGAGCCTGATCCTCGAAGAATTCGATATGACCATCATCAACGAGATGGATGTCGATCACGGCCTCACCGTTCCGCTGTCGATGATGTTCGGCAAGCCCGATGCGTGGCCGGTGAAGGTGGTGCCGCTGGCGGTCAATGTCGTCACTTACCCGCCGCCCTCGGGCAATCGCTGCTGGGCGCTGGGCGAGGCGATCGCGCGCGCGGTGGCGAGCTTCCCGGAGGATCTCAACGTGCAGATCTGGGGCACCGGGGGGATGAGCCACCAGCTTCAGGGGCCGCGCGCCGGGCTGATCAACCGTGATTGGGACAATCGCTTCCTCGATCGCCTGATCGGCGACACCGACGAACTGCGCCATGTCCCGCATATCGAATATCTCCGCGAGACCGGCTCCGAGGGGATCGAAATGGTGATGTGGCTGATCATGCGCGGCGCGCTGGGCAAGCGCACGCGCGCGCTCCACCGCCATTATCACGTCCCCTGCTCGAACACCGCGATCGGCCATATCGTGCTGCGCCCCGACAATGGCGAAGGGCTCGATATGACCGGCAGCGATCGCGCCTAAACCCGCCGTCACCCCGGCCTTGAGCCGGGGTCCATCGTGCCTCAGGCTCTACGGCAAGAACCTCTTGCTTCGCGCTTGCCTCCCGATGGACCCCGGCTCAAGGCCGGGGTGACGGGAATTCTTTTCGTGAAAGGAAAACCCGCAATGACCCTCCGCATCGCGCTCGCCGGCGCTGGCGCCTTTGGCGAGAAGCATCTCGATGGACTGAAGAATATCGACGGAGTGGCGGTGACCAGCCTCGTCGGCCGGCGGCTCGAGCCGACGCGGGCGATCGCCGCGAAATACGGCATCGGCCACGCCACGACCGACCTCGCCGACAC
>JAFKLV010000339.1 GCA_017304125.1 Sphingomonadales bacterium | reverse complement strand
GCAGGCGGGGGCGGCGCGCAACACGATTGCGGCCTATCGCAGCGATCTGCTGCTCGCCTCCGGCGAATTGGGCGGCGCGCTGGCGAGCGCGGACGAGGCGGCGCTGGCGCAACTCGGCGAAAGCTGGTTGCCGCTGTCGCGCGCGAGCGTCGCGCGCAAGGCGGCGGCGCTCCGGCGGTTCTTCGCCTTTCTGGTCGACGAGGGGCTGCGCGCCGATGACCCGGGCAAGGCGCTGCCCCGGCCGGGGACGCGGCGCGGGCTGCCCAAGACTTTGTCGCACGCCGATATCGATCGCTTGTTCGCGACGATCGCCGGATGGCGGCGCTGCTCGAGCTGCTCTACGGCTCCGGGCTGCGCGCAACCGAGCTGGTGTCGCTGCCGCGCAACGCGATCCAGCCCGACCGGCCGTTCCTGATCCTGCGCGGCAAGGGCGGGCGCGAGCGGCTGGTGCCGGTGTCCGATCGTGCGCGCGCGGCGGTGGCGGTGTGGCGCGAGCATGTCGCGGCGGACCGGCCGTTCCTGTTCCCCTCGGGCAAGGGGCATTTGTCGCGGGTGCGGCTCTCTCCGCTGATCCGCGCGCTGGCGGCGGCGGCGGGGATTCCGCCCGATCGCATCAGCCCGCACGTGCTGCGCCACGCCTTCGCGACGCATCTGCTGGAGGGCGGGGCGGACCTGCGCGCGTTGCAGTCGATGCTCGGGCATGCCGATATCGCGACGACCGAAATCTACACCCATGTCGACAGCCGCCGGCTGGTCGAGCTGGTCAACGAACGCCATCCGCTCGTTGACGTAGCGAAGCGAGCATCCTAGCGCCCTAGAATGCCGACTTTCCTCGATTTCGAGAAACCGATCGCCGAGCTTCAGACGCGGATCGCCGAATTGCGCGAGACGGGTGCCGATGGCGGCGTCGATCTCACCGCGGAGATTGCCAAGCTTCAGGCGAAATCCGACAAATTGCTCCGCGATACCTTCGCCAAGCTCACCCCGTGGCAGAAGACGCAGATCGCGCGTCATCCCGAACGGCCGCATTTCAAGGATTATATCGCCGGGCTGTTCAGCGAATTCATTCCGCTGGCCGGCGATCGCGGCTTTGCCGACGATCAGGCGATCCTTGGCGGCTTCGCCACCTTCCGCGGGCATCGCGTGCTCGTGATCGGGCATGAGAAGGGCGACGATACCGCCTCGCGGCTTCGCCACAATTTCGGGATGGGCAAGCCCGAGGGCTATCGCAAGGCGGTGCGGCTGGTGGAACTGGCCGACCGGTTCGGGCTGCCGGTGCTGACCCTGGTCGACACCTCGGGCGCGTTTCCGGGGCTTCAGGCCGAGGAGCGTGGACAGGCCGAAGCGATCGCGCGCTCGACCGAGGCATGCCTTGCTTTGGGCGTGCCGATGGTCGCGGCGGTGGTCGGCGAGGGCGGTTCGGGCGGGGCGGTCGCGCTCGCCTGCGGCAATCGCGTGCTGATGTTCGAACATGCCGTCTATTCGGTGATCTCACCCGAAGGCTGCGCCTCGATCCTGTGGCGCACCGCCGACAAGGCGCCCGAAGCGGCCGAGGCGATGAAGGTCACCGCGCAGGATCTGAAGGCTTTGGGTGTGATCGACGCGATCGTGTCCGAGCCGATCGGCGGCGCGCATCGCGAGCCGGCGGCGGCGATCGCCGCGCTGGGCGACGCGCTCGATCATGCGCTGGGTGAACTGGTCGGGCTGTCGCCCGAAGCGCTGCGCAAGGAGCGCCGCGCCAAATTCCTCGCAATGGGCCGCGTGTGAACAATGCGCTGACCGGGATCGCGCAGGCGGCGCCGGCCATTGGCATGATCGCCGCCTTCGCCTGCCTGATCGGCGGGCTCTATCTGGTGAGCAGCGGCAAGGACCGGCGCAAGGGCGTGCTGCTGCTGATCATGACCGCGGTGCTGGTCGGCAATATCCTGATCTGGACCTTGCCCACCGCTTGAGCTTCGCCGGGGTGGTTGAGCGCTATCCGCAAACCACGCCGTCATTCCCGCGAAGGCGGGAATGACGGGGGGAGTTCGTCAGCGGATCGGCGAATCCGGGGCGAGCCGCATGTCGAGATAATTGTCGACCGACTTCATCAGGTCGTCCATCTCATGCTCGAAGAAGTGGTTGGCGCGCGGGATCACGTCGTGATGGATCGTGATGTGCTTCTGCGTGCGCAGCTTGTCGACCAGTTTCTGCGTCGCGCCGGGGGTCGCCACTTCGTCCTGCTCGCCCTGGATGATGATCCCCGACGAGGGGCACGGGGCGAGGAAGGTGAAATCGTAGAGATTGGCCGGCGGCGCGATCGAGATGAAGCCGCGGATCTCCGGGCGACGCATCAGCAACTGCATGCCGATCCACGCGCCGAACGAGAAACCGGCGATCCAGGTGGTCGAGGCTTCGGGGTGGAAGCTCTGCACCCAGTCGAGCGCGCTCGCCGCGTCGGACAATTCGCCGACGCCGTTGTCGAACGTCCCCTGGCTCTTGCCGACGCCGCGGAAGTTGAAGCGCAACGTGGCGAAGCCGCGGCGCTGGAAGGTCTTGTACAGCGCCTGCACGATATGGTTGTTCATCGTGCCGCCGGCATTGGGATGCGGATGCAGGATCATTGCAACCGGTGCGCGCGGCTTGGGAGCGGGGACGAAACGCCCCTCGAGGCGGCCTTCGGGGCCGGGGAAAATGACTTCGGGCATCTTTACTCGTTTGTTATGGCGCGGGTGTGGCGCCGGGCGATGCGCGCTATATAGAGCGCATCACCGGATTTGGAACGAGTTTTGCCGGAATCAGCCCCACCTGCCGCGCTGCCGCGGCTTTATCTTGATCATGCCGCCACCACGCCGATGACCGCGGGGGCGATTGCCGCGGTGGCGCGCGGGCAAGGGATATGGGCGAATCCCTCCTCGCCGCATGCCGAAGGCCGCGCCGCGCGCGCCGCGCTGGAGGAAGCGCGCGGGGCCATCGCGGCGGCCTATGGCTGGCGCGGCGAGACCTTGCTGACCAGCGGGGCGAGCGAGTCGCTGGGGCTCGCGCTGGGGCGCGGGCTGATCGAGCGGCGCATCATCTCGGCGGTCGAGCATGACGCTGCGATCCGCGCGGGC
>JAFKLV010000338.1 GCA_017304125.1 Sphingomonadales bacterium | reverse complement strand
TTGCTCTGCGCCTGCCTCCCGATGGACCCCGGCTCAAGACCGGGGTGACGGAGCGGGGTAAGCCGCCGGCCCAGCGTCAGGGCCGGCGTTTTGATTACAGGTCGATCAGGATCCGCGTCGGGTCTTCCATCGCGTTCTTGAGCGCGACGAGGAAGGTCACCGCCTCGCGGCCGTCGATCAGCCGGTGGTCGTAGCTCAGCGCGAGATACATCATCGGGCGCACCACGACCTGACCGTCGCGGACCACCGGGCGGTCCTCGATCCGGTGCAGCCCGAGCACCGCCGACTGCGGCGGGTTGATGATCGGGGTCGACATCAGCGAGCCGAACACGCCGCCGTTGGAGATGGTGAAGGTGCCGCCCTTCATCTCGTCCATCTTGAGCGTGCCGTCCTTGGCGCGGCGCCCGAAATCGCCGATCGTCTTTTCGATCCCGGCGACCGACAGTTGGTCGGCATCGCGGATTACCGGCACGACCAGCCCGTTCGGCGCGCTGACCGCGACCGAGATATCGGCATAATCGTGGTAGATGATCTCATCGCCCTCGATCGAGGCGTTGACGGCGGGAATGTCCTTCAGCGCCATGCACGCGGCCTTCACGAAGAAGCCCATGAAGCCGAGCCGGACGCCGTGCTTCTTCTCGAACAGATCCTTGTACTTGGCGCGCGCCTCGATCACCGCGCTCATATCCACGTCGTTGAACGTGGTGAGCATCGCGGCGCTGTTCTGTGCGTCCTTCAGCCGGCGTGCGATCGTCTGGCGCAGGCGCGTCATGCGGACGCGTTCTTCCTTGCGCCCGGTCGAGGCGGCGACCGACGGGGTGGCGACCGGGGTCTCGGCGGCGGGTGCCTTGACGGCGGTTGCCGCCGCGGTGGCGACGTCTTCCTTGGTCAGCCGGCCGTCCTTGCCGGTGCCCTTGATCGTCGCCGGATCGACGCCGTGTTCGAGCACCGCGCGGCGCACCGACGGCGAGAGCGCGGCCGGCGCGTCCGCACTGGCGGCGGGCGCCGGCGCGGTAGCGGGGGCAGCCGCCGCGGCAGGCGTAGCCGCAGCAACGCCGTCACCGGCCTCGACCGTCGCGATCATCGCGCCGACCTGCACCGTATCGCCGACCTGCACGGCATGCTGCCCCATCACGCCGGCGACCGGCGAGGGGACTTCGACCGAGACCTTATCGGTCTCGAGGCTGGCGATCGGCTCGTCGGCGGCGACCTTGTCGCCCGGCTGCTTGAGCCATTCGCCCAGAGTCGCCTCGGCGATCGATTCGCCCAGTGTCGGGACCAGAACTTCGGTTGCCATCTTAAACCTCGTCATTGACGCCCCGGCCGAAACCGGGGCGACGGAACGTCATGCGCCGGGTTTGCCGGCCTTTTTCGCCGCACCGCCTTCGCGGGTACGGCGGATTTCCTCACGCACATGATGGCCGAGCGCGTCGGCGACAAGCGCGCCTTGCTCGGCCTGGTGGCGCTTCATCAGCCCGGTCGCCGGCGATGCCGCGGCGGCGCGGCCGGCATAGCGCGGACGCTTCACCGGGCAGCCCGCATCGATCAGCGCCTGTTCGATGAAGGGTTCGACGAAGAACCAATAGCCGTTATTGCGCGGTTCTTCCTGCGCCCAGATCACTTCCTCGAGCTTGGGCATCCGCGCGATGCGGACGGCCAAAGGCTCGCCGGGGAAGGGATAGAGCTGCTCGACGCGCACGATCTGGGTGTGCTTGTCACCCGCCGCATCGCGCGCCTCGATCAGGTCGTAGGCGACCTTGCCGGTGCACAGCACGAGCCGCTCGGTATCCGCATCGGCCGGTGCCGAGGGATCGGAAAGCAAGCGGCGGAAGTGGCTGTCGCCCTGGAAGTCCGCCGCGCTCGACACCGCCATCTTGTGCCGCAGCAGCGACTTCGGCGTGAAGATGACCAGCGGCTTGCGGAACGGGCGATGCATCTGCCGGCGCAGCAGGTGGAAGTAATTGGCCGGCGTGGTGCAGTTGGCGACCTGCATATTGTCGCCGGCGCACAGCTGGAGGAAACGCTCCGGCCGCGCCGAGCTATGCTCCGGCCCCTGACCCTCATAACCGTGCGGCAGCAGCATCACGAGGCCGTTGGCGCGCAGCCACTTGGCCTCGCCCGCGGCGATGAACTGGTCGATCATGATCTGCGCGCCATTGGCGAAGTCGCCGAACTGCGCCTCCCACAGCACGAGCGTCTTGGGATCGGCCAGTGCATAGCCGTACTCGAACCCGAGTACGCCATATTCGCTCAGCGGGCTGTCGAGCACCTCGAAATTGCCGTGTTCGACATTGGCGAGCGGCACGTATTTATGCTCGTCATTCTGGTCGACCCACACCGCGTGGCGCTGCGAGAAAGTGCCGCGGCCCGAATCCTGCCCCGAGAGGCGGACGCCATAGCCTTCCGACAACAGCGAGCCGTAAGCCAGCGCTTCGCCGGTCGCCCAGTCGAAGCCCTCGCCGGTGCGGAACATCTCGCGCTTGGCGTCGATCACGCGCGCCAGCGTCTTGTGGATCGTGATCGAGTCGGGAACCGTGGTCAGCAGCCGGCCCATCGCATCGAACAACTTGGGCTCGATGCCGGTATCGACGCCACGCCGCGCGACCTCGGGATCGGCCGGAACCGACAGGCCCGACCAGCGCCCGGCGAACCAGTCCGCCTTGTTGGGCTTGTAGCTCGCGCCCGCCTCGAACTCGCCTTCGAGCAAGGTGGTGAATTGCTGGCTGGCGGTATCGATCCACGCCTGGTCGACGACCTTCTCGGCGATCAGCCGCTGGCCGTAGATCTCGCTGACCGGCGCATGGCTGCGGATCGCCTTGTACATCAGCGGCTGTGTAAAGCTCGGCTCGTCGCCTTCGTTATGGCCGAAGCGGCGATAGCACCACATGTCGATCACGACGTCGCGGTGGAACTTCTGGCGATATTCGATCGCCATCTTGCAGGCGAAGGTCACCGCCTCGGGATCGTCGCCGTTCACATGGAAGATCGGTGCCTGCACCCCCTTCGCCACATCCGACGGATAGGGCGAGGAGCGCGCGAATTGCGGGCTGGTGGTGAAGCCGATCTGGTTGTTGATGACGAAATGGATGCAGCCGCCGGTGTTATA
>JAFKLV010000337.1 GCA_017304125.1 Sphingomonadales bacterium | reverse complement strand
TGACAAAGAAACGCGGATCGTCGCCTATTACCGATTTGACGATACTGAAATCGTATTTCGGCGTCGACCATATGACCGGGCGGCCCAGCTCCTTGAAGGAGCTTACCAGCCCTTCGATATCTTGCAGCGTGAGGGAGATGATCGAGCCGAGCGAGACGTAAATGATCCCGTCTTTTTCGATCATCCAATCAAGCAACTCCTTGGAAATCTTCTCTCTGCTGGCGATGGCGGGCGGAAAATAGCGCTTCCTGTCATCACCACCCGTCCCGCGCTCCCTTAATATTTCTAGTTCGATCCAGCCGAGGCCGAGGGTGAGTTCGTTGCGGACGGCGGGCCGGATAGGGGGGTGTTTCATATCCTCGGCCAATGTTTTCCGTATTTTGGCTTTGATATCGCGAGCATCCAAATATTTCCGCCAGTGGAAGAGATAGAAGGCGCGTCTATAGAGAAATTCGTGCAATATACCGGCGGATTCTACAGCAGTCTTGGCGAATGCCGGAACGTTCCGTTTTAATCCAAAGTAGCGATCGAATAGGCGATAGTTCGCCGCCAGGGTTCCGCTCGGATCGTTTATCAGCATTGGCGTGTCGGTCGACTCGGAAAGATTCTCGTAGATCGAGCCGAACAAATGAGAATCGCATATCATCAGGTCGGGAGAAAAATCTCTGAATTCTCCTTTCAGATAATCCATGTTCTCAAGTGCTTGCTGCAATATGTTGGGATAAATAAGCAAGTTTGTATGGCTATAGCCCGAGAAATTCAGTGAGAATGCGTTTTTTCGAGAGAGCGTGCGGAATAGTCGCGCCATATCCTCCCCCGAATCGATATTGATCCGGGTCACCGGGAATCCGTGATCTTCGATCAGGCGTGACGCTGCATTCGGGATGAAAAACCGCACATCAAACCCGCTTTCTGCCGCGACAAACGCGATGTTCAGCAACGGTTTGACATGCCCCCAATCCGGATAGAGGCACATAAGAGCCAGTTTCGGCTCGTTGCCAGTGCTTTCCGCGCCCATGCCGCCCCCCGCTCTCCATGGTAATTTCGATGATCGGAGAACTCCGGGGGTAAGTTCTTCCATTTACTACAAGTTATTTCTAAGATTATTTTGAATCAGGCGACGTAACAAACAAATATTTGATAATTTTTGTAAAGCAATGCGGCCCCGTCGCGGCATCTCGATCCATCGCCGCGATCGAAGGATGGTGCCCCGGCGAGAGTGTCGTGGGCGTAGCGGGCGGGGCGGGAAGGGCGTATGGCCGTCCTTTCCCATTCACGGACCCATCATCATCATGCTTGATACCCCGCTGGCGCAGGTGCCGACGCTCAGCCTCAACGATCAATCCGCCGATCCGGCGGCCTTTGCCGCGGCGCTCGGCGGATCGTTCGAACGGTTCGGTTTCGCGATCGTCGCCGATCACGGGATTCCGCACGAGCTGATCGATCGCGCGTGGTGCGACACCGAGGCGCTGTTCGCGCTGCCCGACGATGAGAAGCGTGGCTATTTCGTCGCGGGCGGTGGCGGCGCGCGCGGCTATACCCCGTTCAAGACCGAGATCGCCAAGGACGCCAAGCACGTCGATCTCAAGGAATTCTGGCATATCGGTCGCGATCTGCCCGCCGAGCATCGCTTCGCGGGCCATATGGCGGCCAATATCTGGCCGGCGCGGCCCGAGGGGTTTCGCGAGACCTTCCTCGATCTGTTCACCGCCTTCGATCGTGCGGGCGATCGCTTGCTGTCGGCGATCGCATTGCACCTGAAGCTCGCGCCGAACTGGTTCGACCGCGCCGTCACCGACGGCAACAGCGTGTTGCGGCTGCTGCATTACCCGCCGATCCCGGTCGATGCGGAAGGGGTTCGCGCCGGAGCGCATGAGGATATCAATCTCATCACCCTGCTGCTCGGCGCCGAGGAGGCCGGGCTCGAGCTGCGCGACCGCGATTCGGGGCGCTGGCTGGCGATCAAGCCGCCCGAGGGGGCGATGGTGGTCAATGTCGGCGATATGCTGCAGCGGCTGACCAACCATGTCCTGCCGTCGACCACGCATCGCGTCGTCAATCCGCCGCCCGAGCGGCGCGGGCATTCGCGCTATTCGATGCCGTTCTTCCTGCATCCGGCGCCCGATTTCCTGATCGAGACCTTGCCCGGCTGCGTCACCGCCGAAAACCCGAACCGCTATCCGACGCCGATCACCGCGCACGACTATCTGCATGAGCGGCTGGTGGAGATCGGGCTGATCAAGAAATAAGCCGCGCCGTCACCCCGGCTCCGCGCCGGGGTGACGCGGGCAGGGGGCTATTCCGCGGCGTTGGCGATGTCGGACGCGTCCGCTACATCGCCGGGCAACGCCCAGTGCAGATCGCCCTTGGTCAGCACGCGGCCGTCGTGGCTGAGCACCGCGATCGACTGGATCGGGCGGTGATCGCGCGAGTCGACAAGGATCGGAAAAGCCGGCACGCCGGTCTCCCAGCGCTCGCCCCATTGTCGCAGTGCAACCATGGTCGGCAGCAGCGCATGACCCTTCTCGGTCAGGCAATATTGAATCTTGCGGCGATCCTCCGGCAGCGACTGGCGCTCCATGATCCCGTGCTCGACGAAGCGGGCAAGCCGGTTGGCGAGGATGTTACGCGCGATTCCGAGCTCCGACTGGAATTCCTCGAAATGCTGTAAGCCATTGTAGGCGGCGCGTAAAATCAGGTACGCCCACCGCTCGCCCATCGCCTCCAGCGCTGCCGGGAGGCTGCATTCGTTGAGCGGTTCGCGCAATTTCCCCAAACCGAAAACTCCTTGTTTCAAATAGCATCCTAACCGACTGCGCGCCGGCATCGAACAAAAATATTGGTTTTCTCTTGCAACTCGCATATGCAATATGTAGGTATTATTTAGCAACTTATTGTGCGAGGCAACAATGATTCGCTCTCTCTTCGCAGCCGTTCTCACTTCCACCGCTTTGCTCGCTTCGGCGGGCGCTACCGCACAGACCCCGGCGGGCTATTTCGTCGCCGTCCCGGCCGCTCCCGCGACCAAGGATGCGGTGATGACCCGCGATACGCCGTGGTCGCTGCGTGACGGTGCCTATGTCACCGCCAAGGCCGGCATTCCGGTCGTTCTG
>JAFKLV010000336.1 GCA_017304125.1 Sphingomonadales bacterium | reverse complement strand
AAAGCCCCTCCCCTCCTTCTCCCCTCCCTTCACCAGGGAGGGGAGCAAGAAGTGCGAGGGTTACCTTACTTCCCGCCGGCCTTCACCCACGCCTCGATCTTCGCCTCGAGCACCGGCATCGGCAGCGCGCCGGTATCGAGCACCTGCGCGTGGAAGGCGCGCGGGTCGAAGCGGTCGCCCAGCGCCGTCTTGGCCTTGGCCTTCACCCGCGAAATGGTCAGCTGGCCGATCTTATACGCCAGCGCCTGCCCCGGGATCGCAATATAGCGCTCCACCTCGGCGGTGGCGTCGGTCTTGGCCATCGGGGAGTTGTCCAGCATATACTGGATCGACTGGTCGCGGGTCCAACCCTTGGAGTGGATCCCGGTATCGACCACCAGCCGCATCGCGCGCAGCATCTCGTCGTTGAGCCCGCCCATCCGCTGATAGGGATCGGTTTCCATGCCCAGATCGTGCCACAGGCTCTCGGCATAGAGCCCCCACCCTTCCGCATAAGCCGTGTTGCCGCCGAAACGCATGAACGCCGGCAGCGCGGCATTTTCCTGCGCGATGCTGATCTGGAAGTGATGCCCCGGCACCGCCTCGTGGAGATACAGCGTCTCCATCTCCCACATGTAGCGCGAGGGGAGATCATAAGTGTTGTAATAGAAGATGCCCGGCCGCGACCCGTCCGGCGTCCCCGAATTATACGAGCCGCCCGCTTCGGTCTTTTCCTTATACGCCGGCACCGGGCGGACCTCGAGCGGGGTCTTGGGGATCAGCGAGAATTGCTCGCGCACCCGCGCATCGACACGCTTGCCGATCGCCTCATAGCCCTCGCGCAACTGCTCGGCCGATGCCGGCTGGAAACGCTTGTCAGTGCGCAGGAAGGTGAAGAAATCGGCCAGCGAGCCCTTGAAGCCGACCTTGTTCTTCTGCTCCTCCATCTCGCGACGGATCCGCGCGACTTCGTTGAGGCCAAGCTGGTGGACGTCGGCGGCCTTGAGCGGCAGCGTCGTGTTCGATTCAATGAGATAATTGTAGAGCTTCTCGCCGCCCGGCATCGCCGACAGCCCAACGCTGTCGCGCGCATGCGCCAGATAGTCGTTGGCGAGGAAATCGCGCATCCGCTTATGCGCCGGGATCAGTACATCGCGGATCTGCGCGGCATAAGCGGCGCGCAACCGCGTCTGATCGGCGGCCGAGATCGCATCGGGGAATTTCTTCACCGGCGCGTAGAATACCGATCCTTCGACCCCTTGGTTGATCAGATTGTCGAACTGCTCGATCATGTTGCGCACGACCAGCTTGGGCTGGACGATATTTTCCTTCTCGCCCTGTTTGAACAACGCGATCGCGCGATCGAGGATCTCGGCATATTCGACGTTGCGGGTGAGGTTATTCTCGTAATCGGCCAGCGTCTTGAACGGCGCCGCGCCCTGCCCCGAGGCGAAATCGGGATAAAAGGTCTGGAAGCCGAAGAAGTGATCGATCGGCCGCAGCTTCTGCGTGTTCAGGATATCGGGCGCGAAGCCGCGCAGCGCGATATCGGTCTGGTTGAGGAACACGTCATAAGCGATCTGATCGACATGCGTGAGCTTGGCCCGGTCGATCCGCTTCAGCCCGGCAAGATCGTCCTCCGCCGCTTTCTGCTCGGCGGCATAATGCGCGTCGGTCAGATAGTCGCCAAGATGCGCCGCATAGCGCAGGTCGCCGCGGAAAATGCCCTCGACCGGGTTGCGCTTGAGGTTCGCCTCGTCGCTGGCGTGGAACAGCGCCTTGAGCCTGGCATCCTCCGGCCCGTCGCCCGGCAGCGGCGTCGGCGGGGGCACGACCTGCGCCAGCGCGGGCACGGCAGCGACGGCGGTGCCGGCGAGAAGCGCGGCGGCAAAAATGATACGCAAGGTGGGGATCCCCTCTCAGACTCTAGTGTACGAGCCGAATATAACACTTCGCGGGTAGAGAAAAGCTGGTCTAGGCCGCGGACAAGCATCGCTCGGTTGCCGCGGGCCGCGCTTATCGCCATCTGCCCTAGCACTATGGCGAGCCTTCTCGATCCCGACGCGCGCGGTCGCGTCATTCTTGTCGGTGCAGGCCCGGGCGATCCGGGGCTGCTCACGCTGCGCGCGGCCGATGCGCTGCGGCAGGCGGACGTGGTGGTCCACGACGGCCTGATCGATCCGCGCGTGCTGGATATGGCGCCCGCCACCGCACAGCGCATCTCGGTCGCCAAGCGCCGCGCGCGCCACACATTGCCGCAGGAAGCGATCAACGCGCTGATCGTCGCGCATGTGAAGGCGGGCAGCGTCGTCGTGCGGCTGAAGGGCGGCGACCCGTTCATCTTCGGTCGCGGCGGCGAGGAAGTCGAAGCGGTGCGCGCCGCGGGCCTCACTGTCGAGGTGATCCCCGGCGTCTCGGCCGCGCTTGGTTGCGCCGCGGCGGCGATGCTGCCGCTCACCCACCGCGATCATTCGAGCGCGGTCAGCTTCGTCGCCGGCCAGTGCAAGGGCCTGACCGAGCAGAATTGGTCCGGCCTCGCCGGGCAGGGCCGCACGCTCGTCATCTATATGGGCGTCGCGACCGCGGAGCAGATTGCCGACAAATTGATGGCCGACGGCGTCGCCCCCGACATGCCGGTCGCGGTGCTCGAAAAGGGCACGCTCGCCGATCAGCGCGCGCTCAAGACGTTGCTCGCCGATCTCGGCCCGATGGTCGAGCGCGAAGGCGTCGAAAGCCCGGCGATCATCGTCGTCGGCGAGGTAGTGGAATTGAGCGACGCCGACGACAGGCTCGCGCGTTGGGCCAAAACAGCGGAGACATTGGCGTGAGGATTTTGACCGGGAACGACCTGCCCACCGGCGACGTGATCTGGTGGACCGGCGAGGGCTGGTCGCGGCATGTCGAGGAGGCGGCCGATGTCGCCGATCAGGGCGAGGCGATCGCGCATGCCGAGGAAGGCGCGCGCCGCGTCAACGGCCCTTATGTGATCGACGCGACCGCCACCCCGGAGGGTCCGCGCCCGGCGCATATCAAGGATCGCATCCGCGCGCTCGGCCCCACCGTGCGCCCCGATCTGACGCTCAAGCCGGTCGATCCCAATGCGGGTAGCTGGGTGATATGACCAACTATTCTCCCCTCCCTG
>JAFKLV010000335.1 GCA_017304125.1 Sphingomonadales bacterium | reverse complement strand
GCCGCCGGATCGAAGCCGGTGGTCGAGCCCGCGTCGCGCAGCTTGCGGAAAGCGGTGACCGGGCTTTCGTTATCGGCCCATTCGCGCGCCATATCGCGCAGCATCACCTGTTCTTCGTTGAGCGCTGCCATCTTCAAATCCTTCCTCTAGAAACCGGGGAGGAGGACGTCTGGCGCGTCCCTCCTCCACCCGGCCCTCTCCAGACGCACTGCCTCATCACGGGCAGGCGCCAACCTCAAATCACTGGTGATCGAGCATCCCGAGGATACGCTTGGCGATCACATTGTTCTGGATCTCGCTCGACCCGCCATAGATCGACACCGCCTTGCCCCACAGCCAGGTGCGGGTCTGCTCCAGCTCGGCGGGGGTGAAGCCTTCGCCCTCCCAGCCCAGCCCCTGCAGCCCCATGATCTCGACGTTGAGCTCGGCGCGGTCCTGCGTGATGCGCGCGCCGACATTCTTCATGATGCTGGTCGCCGCCGACGGGCCGGCATTGCCCTTCGCCTCGAGCGCGGCACGGCGCAGCGTCAGCGCAAAGGCGCGCTGGTCCATCTCATGCTTGATGATCCGCGTGCGCAGATCGGCGTCGTCGATGCGGCCTTCGGCATCGGTGCCACGATATTTCTTGGCGATATCGGGCACGGTCTTGCCCGAATTCATCCGCGCCGCCGATCCGCTGCCGCCCGACAGCGAATTGCGCTCATGCTGGAGCAGGCGGGTGCCGATTTCCCAGCCCTGCCCCTCGCGCCCGACGAGATTTTCCTTGGGCACCTTCACATTGGTGAAGAACGTCTCACAGAATGGCGACGCGCCCGAGATCAGCCGGATCGGCCGCGTCTCGACCCCCTCGCTGGTCATGTCGAGCAGCAGGAAGCTGATCCCGGCATGCTTCTGCGACTTGTCGGTGCGGACCAAAGCGAAGCATTTGTCGGCCCATTGCCCGCCCGAGGTCCAGGTCTTCTGGCCGTTGACGACATAATGGTCGCCCTTGTCCTCGGCGAAGGTCTGCAGGCTGGCGAGATCCGAGCCCGCGCCCGGCTCCGAATAGCCCTGGCACCAGCGCACCTCGCCGCGCGCGATGCGCGGGATATGCTCGCTCTTCTGCGCCTCGGTGCCATATTCGAGCAAGGTCGGGCCGAACATCATCACGCCCATCCCGCCGATCGGATTCCACGCGCCGACCCGCGCCATTTCCTCCTGCAGCACCCGCGCCTCGGCGCGCGACAGCCCGCCGCCGCCATATTCGCGCGGCCAGGTGGGGACGCCCCAGCCCTTGTCGCCCATCGCCTCACGCCATTTGCGCTGCGCGTCGGTTTCGGCGCTCGGGCCGTCGACCGCGGACATGGCATTGTCGTTCCCGCGCAGCGCGGGGTCGAAATTCGCCGCCAGCCACGCGCGCGCTTCCTCACGGAAAGCTTCGGCGCTGTCGGCGGGTCGGTCGAGGTCGGCGGCGGTCGCCATCGGCATCACTCCATTTTCCGAATCTGAATATCGGGTATGGCCGATCGCATCGCACGTCTGGCGCGAAGATGCAAAGGGACAGAATGAACGCGGAGCGCTAGGATGCGCCCCCGACGGGGAAAAGCCCCGCGCGCCGCAGGGGGTTACCGGTCAATGCGTTTCCATCACCGCGCGGTCCCGATCGCGCTGGCCGCCGTGCTGATCGACACGATCGGCTTCGGCATCGTCATCCCCGTCCTGCCGACGCTGATCGTCCATCTCGCGCATGTCGGCCTGCCGGATGCGACGCGGATCGGCGGCTATATGCTGATCGCCTTCGCCACCGCGCAACTCTTCGCCGGGCCGGTGCTCGGCAATCTCGGCGACCGTTTCGGGCGGCGCACGGTGCTGCTCGCGGCGATGACCGCCTTTGCCGCCGATTATGCGCTGATGGCGGCGGCGCCGACGATCGGCTGGCTGTTCCTGGGGCGGATCATCGCCGGCATCACCGGCGCGACCTATGGCCCGGTCAACGCCGTGCTGGCGGACGTGACCCCGCCCGAAAAGCGCGGCGCGACCTTCGGGCTGGTCGGCGCGGCCTTTGGTGCCGGGTTCATCATCGGTCCGGCGATCGGCGGGCTGCTGTCGACGCTGGGGCCGCGCGCGCCGTTTATCGCCGCCGCCTGCCTCGCGCTCGCCAATGCCGCGACGATCGCATTGATCATGCCGGAGACGCTGCCGCCCGAGCGTCGCCGCCCGTTCGAATGGAAGCAGGCCAATGTGTTCGGCGCCTTCGCCCCGTTGTTCCACGCCGGCGGGGCGACGCCGCTGCTGATCGCGACCCTGATCTGGCAGATCGGGCATATGGTCTATCCCGCGACCTGGGCCTTCTATGCCGAGATCGCCTTGGGGTGGAACGGGCGGCAGGTCGGCTGGTCGCTGGCGGCGGTCGGCGGGGCGATGATGACGGTGCAGATCTTCCTCACCGGGCGCGCGATCAAGCGCTTCGGCGAGGAACGCACCGCGCTGATCGGGCTGGCGATCGGCGCGGTGGAATTCGCGCTGATCGCCTTCGCGACGAGCGGCTGGCAAGTCTATCCGCTGATCCTCGTCGGCGCGCTGGCCGGGCTGGTCTTCCCCTCGATCAACGCGATCCTCGCCAATCGGGTCGACGCCAGCCATCAGGGCGCGCTGCAGGGCGGGATGTCGAGCCTCTCGAGCATCGCGGCGATCGTCGGCCCGCTGGTGATGACGCAATCGCTGGCGTTCGGCGCCGATCACCGGCTGCCCGGCGCGGCGTTCCTGCTCGCCGGGATCGAGGAGCACGAACGCGGGATGGGTGACCTCGCACACCACCGTCAACGTGGCGGCGTGGGGGTCGTGGATCATCCCGACTCCGGTCTCGGGGTCGGTGTACTCGCGCAGCCGTGCCATGTCGCCGGGCAGTGCGAGGGTTCCGACGGGGCGCGGGATGACGATCCTGCGTCGGTACAGCAGTTGTCCGCCGGTGGTGCGCCACAGCCACCAGCAGGCGATGGGCAGCCATTCCACGATGGGCCGGCCTGCGATGGGTATCCAGGTCAGCGCGGCGGCGAGTACCCAGATGGGGGCGGTGTAGGCGAGCAGCATCCCGCCACCGGTGTAGAACGCGCCGATGAGCGTGGCTCCGCCGATGGCGAGCGTGATGAGCTGGGTCAGCGACAGGCCGAG
>JAFKLV010000334.1 GCA_017304125.1 Sphingomonadales bacterium | reverse complement strand
GGGCAGCGGCGCGGCGCTGGCCGCGCTGGCGATGGTCAAGCTGCGCGAGCGCTTCGCCTGATATGTCGATCGAGCCGCCCCCATCACGCTATCGCGTGGTGGAGCGCGGCCGCCGGCTGGAAGTGATCGATACGCGCGCCACCAATGGCACGCCCACACGCCGGCCGGCCGGCGGCACCCGCCCCCCGCGCGGAGAAAGCGGCGCCGACGGCGTGTTCACCACCGCACGTTTCTACGATGACAAGGCGCCGCGCCGGATCGCTCTCGATGCCGCAGCGCGTGACCGGCTTGGCCGCCTGCGGCTGATCGCAGCGATTGCGGCAATGGCGTGGGTGATGCTGGCGGTGTGGCAGCCGTGGGTGGCGCTGGCGCCGCTGCCGATCCTTGCCAGCAACGGGCCGCGCGGCGCGCTGCGGCAGCGACTTACCCGCTGGCTCGATCGCTACGAGCAGGGGTAAGCGCCGCCGCTTGCACGGTTTCAGGCGATTTCGAGCGCCGGATAGTCGGTATAGCCCTCCGGCCCGCGGTGGTAGAAGGTCTTGGGATCGGGCGCGTTGAGCGGCGCGCCGTCGCGGAAGCGCTCGACCAGATCGGGGTTGGCGATGAACAGCCGTCCCCAGCTGATCGCATCGGCCACCCCCGAAGCGAGATCGGCCTCGGCCCCCGCCTGACTATAATCCTGGTTGAGCACCAGCGGCCCGGCAAAGGCGGCGCGGATCTGCGGGCTGAGCTTGGGCACATTGCTGCTGCCGAACGTCCCCTCGGGCGATTGCTCGCGCAATTCGAGAAAGGCGATGCCGAGCTCGCTCAGCATCTTCGCCGCGGGGACGAACACCTGCGCCGGATCGCTGTCGTCGGCGCCCTGCGTCTCGCCATTGGGCGATAGCCGCACCGCGGTGCGGCCCGCGCCGACCGTCGCGATCACCCGCTCGGCTGCCTCGCGCAACAGACGGATGCGGTTTTCGGGCGACCCGCCGTAATCGTCGTCGCGATCGTTGACGCCGTCGCGCAGGAATTGATCGATGAGATAGCCGTTGGCGCTGTGGATCTGCACCCCGTCGAACCCGGCGGCGATCGCATTGCGCGCGGCGGCCTCATAATCGTCGAGCACGCGCCGCAGATCGTCGAGCGTCGCCGGGCGCGGCACGTCATAGGGATTCTTCTCGGGCACCGCATAAGGCGCGCGCGCCGCCCCCGAGGACAGCGATTGCATCCCGGTAACGTCGGGCCGGGCGAGCCGCCCCATATGCCACAGCTGCGCCATGATCCGCCCGCCGGCACGATGCACCGCCTCGGTCACCGGCTTCCACGCCTCGACCTGGCTCGGCAGCCACAGTCCCGGCGTGTTCGGCCAGCCGAGCCCGTGGCGGCTGATCCCGGTCGCTTCGCTGAGGATCAGCCCGGCGCCGGCGCGCTGGCGATAATATTCGATCATCAATTCGGTCGGCACATGGCCGTCGGTGGCGCGGGTGCGCGTCAGCGGCGCCATGAAGATACGGTTGGGCGCGTCGATCGCGCCAATCTTGATCGGGTCGAACAGGCTGGGCATGGATTCCCTTTCAGTTGCGCTTTGCTACCTGACGCGACGCAGATAGGCGGTTAAGGGGCAGCATGCACGAGGCCATGCCGACAAGAAAAGCTATTGCTGCGCCAAGCCGATCCGCGCTCGCCTTTGCCGCGCTGATCGGGGGCAATGTCGCGCTCGCTTTCGGGCCGTGGTTCGTGCGGATGGCCGATGTCGGGCCGGTCGCGGCGGGATTCTGGCGGATCACGCTCGCCGCCCCGCTGCTCCTGCTGCTCGCCCGCGCCACCGGCAGCCGGCCATTCGCGCAGAGCCGCGGGCTCGGCTGGCTGCTGATCGCCTCCGGTATCTTGTTCGCCGGCGATCTCGGCACCTGGCACGTCGGGATCCATCATACCAAGCTCGCCAATGCGACGTTGTTCGGCAACAGCGCCTCGCTGATCTTCCCGCTCTACGGCTTTTTCATCGCGCGGGCGTGGCCGACGCGGACGCAGGGCGCGGCCTTGCTGCTGGCGCTGATCGGCGCGCTGCTCCTGCTCGGGCGATCGGCCGAAGTCTCGCCGGAAAATCTGATCGGCGACGTCTTCTGCCTGTTCGCCGGGGTGCTCTACGCGGCCTATTTCATCCTCATGGCGCGGGCGCGCACGACGATGCAGCCACTGCCGGCACTGGCCTTGTCCTCGCTCGCCGCCAGCCCCGCGCTGCTGATCGCGGCGCTGGCGCTGGGGGAACAGGTGGTGCCGCATAATTGGGTGCCGTTGCTCGCACTGGCGCTGGCCAGCCAGGTGCTGGGGCAAGGGTTGATGACCTTCGCGCTCGGCCAGCTCAGCCCGCTCGTCATCGGCATCGCCTTGCTCACCCAGCCGGTGGTGGCGGCGACGATCGGGTGGATCGTCTATGGCGAACGGCTCGGCGCGGTCGATCTGATCGGCGCGGCGCTGGTGGCGGTCGCGCTGGTGCTGGTGCGCCGGCCGCCGCGGAGTGATAGGGAAGCATCATGACCAGCCTTGCCCCCGATCTTTCCCCCGATCTTTCGCCTGATCTTTCGGATGCGACGCTCGACGAAATCCGCGTGGCGCTCGCCCCGCGCATCGCCGCCAATGCCGCGTTCGACGGCTGGGCCGCGGCGGCGCGCGATCTGGCGGCTGAATCGCTGGGGGTCGACCGCGACATCGCCGCGCTCGCCGTGCCCGACGCGATGGCGATGATCGACGCGTGGTTCGCGGCGATCGATGCCGCGATGCTCGCCGCGCTCCCGCCCGAGCGCCTCGCCGCGATGAAGATCCGCGCGCGGATCGCCGCCTTGGTCGAGGCACGGATCGATCAGGTCGCGCCGAACCGCGAATCGCTGCGGCGCGCGCTCGCCATCCTCGCCTTGCCGCAGCATGTCGCGCGCAGCACGCGGCTGGCGTCGGCCACCCGGCCCGCGTCGATGCTGCAGCCCTGCGCGTGCGGCCCGAGGTTCTGCGAGACGGGGTGGGCCGCGCCGGAGCGCAGGTCCACCAGCTCCAGCGCGGGCTTGCCGCCGCCGGGCGCGGGCACGCGGCGCTGCGTCAGGCCGCCGACCTGCCAGCCCAGGTGCTGCAGGCCGTGGCAGAACGCGAGCACCACCGCGTCGGCGGTTTCGCCATGGAGATC
>JAFKLV010000333.1 GCA_017304125.1 Sphingomonadales bacterium | reverse complement strand
GGTGCGCCATAGCACCCGCAGCGCTCATCGCCAGATCGGCGCCATCGATCTTCGCCCGAAACGGCCAGCGCCCGTGCCCCCCCGTCAGCGGCGCACCGGCAAGCGACACGCGCACTGCGCTGCCGCGCACGACACCCGGGCCACTGGCGTGCAGACCGTTCACCGAGTCGGCGGCCACATCCAGTAAGACCGCACGATCCTGGGCCGCGTCGCGATAGCTGATTTTCATGTCGTGCACGACCAGTCGCGTAAGCGACGCGCCGCCATTTTCCGCACCCGCTTTCGCGGATTCACGCTCCCAGTTCTTTCTTTTGTCCTTTGTACGTATCAGGTTGATCCGCGCACCGGAGATAGCGAGCGCGGTCGGCCGGAAATCGCCAATGAAAGCGGAGAAGATCGAGAAAGTCACATCGGCGCGATCGATCCGTGCAAGGTCACCCTTGCCCGCCCACGACGGCTGCGGCACACGCAGCCCGCGAACCGTGATCGTCGGATGGAACGAAAGACTCTCCTGCCGCTCGATCGCCGCGATCGTCACCGGTCGCCGGAAATGGGCACTGAGCCGCCGCTCGACCAGCGGGCGGAACTGGCCGAGCGGGAAGGCGGCGAGCGCCAGCAGCAGCAAGAGCGCCACACCCGCGACAATAATGACGCCACGCGCTGCACGGCGCCAAGGACGATGATTCATCGGATGTGCCGCTGTTCGATCAGCCGCGCGCTTCAGCAGTTGTTCCGATCTTCGCGTGGCTCCCTTCCTGATCCGGCCTGATCGTGCCGCCGAACAACATCTTCACCTTTCCGGCGATCGTCATGTCGGCTTCCCACAATTCCGCGCTATCGATGTCGACGCGCAGCAGCGCGAGATTCGGATCATTCTTTCCGCCCGGAAACCACGCCTCCACCTGCCTGCTCCACAATTTGTCGACCTGCGTCGGATCATTGTCGATGCGCGCATTGCCATGCAGGCAGGCAAAGAAATCATGTCCGCGTGATACAAATTGCAGCATCAACTCGCCGCCGCCGGCAACGCGATTGTTCCGGCCGATAAAGAAGAACAACACGTCTTTGCGATCGCTGCCGAGTTGCGCGGTAAGCGGCTCGCTATGCGTGCTGTCATTCGCCGGGCCGACCATCAAGAACGGGCTTTCGGCGATCTTTTTCCACAGATCGCCTTTCAGCTGCTCGGTATCCACAACATCAGCCATGATACTCGCCTCCTGTTCGTTTACAAAGGAACGAGAAAGCACACGATTGGTTCATGCCCTCCTTCTTGATTTTCCGGCTTCGACACTCCGCCCCCGCACGCCGGTGTCGTGAGGATAAGCAATAATGCGATGGCGAGGCCAAATCCCTCCTACGGACGATCCTTGACGCCAGACCAGCAGGGGCGATTGCCGCTTCCTTGATTTCCATTTCTGGACATAAAGAAAGTTGCGATCTGTTCACGTTTTAGCGCTCTGTGCCCGCTCGCGCCCAATCCGGATTTCGCCTCGAAGATATCTGTCCCTGATTTGGGGGAAATCGCCGCTCCGGAAGCTTGGCGGGACAGGTTCTAGAAACGAGCGATTGCGGTATACCACCCTCGCGACCGCGTCATTTCCGATACCGCATTCGCCGCGGCGCTGAAGACTTCGAGCTTACCCGCTACGGGGCCTTCGGCAGCGCGAAGGCCAAAGTATAATCGCCATAGCGCGTGCCGAGTGCGCCATGCCCACCCGCGGTGATGACGACATATTGTCTGCCGTCGCGCCCTTGATAGGACATCAGCGTCGCCTGCGCACCGGCCGGGAGCCGCGCCTTCCACAGTTCGTTGCCCGTCAGCAGATCGAATGCGCGCAGATATTGGTCGGTCGTCGCACCGATAAATACCAGGCCGCCCCGCGTGATGATCGAGCCGCCGAGATTGGGCACGCCGGTCCTGAGCGGCAGCCCCAGACGGGTGCCGAACAGACCGGTATCGCGCGCGGTGCCCAGCACCTCGCTCCACATTACCTGCCGCGTCTTGAGATCGACCGCGGTGAGCTTGCCCCACGGCGGCGCGCTGCACGGCGCGCCGAACGGGCCGATCCACGCCTGGACGACCGCGACAAAGGGCGTGCCGAACTGCTGGTAATAGATCGGCGCCTTAGCGTTCTCGCCACCCTTGGCCGCCGCCGCGATCATCTTCTGGCCCTGTTTGCTATCGGCACGTACCAGCCGGATACGGAACGGCATTTCCATCGTGTTGACGGTGAAGATGCCACGTTCGGGATCGATCGCCCCGCCGCCCCAGTCGGTCACGCCGTCGAATGCCGGATGCCCGATGATATTGGTCGTGCCGAGCGGCGCGTAGATGCCGGAAGCATGTGCCTTGCGAAACTGGATGCGGCAGATCAGCTGGTCGATCGGCGTCGCGCCCCATGTGGCGACTTCGCTCGGCGGCGGCGGGGTGAACGAAGGCATGCCGACCGAAAAGGGTTGGGTCGGCGACATCGCCTCGTCGCCGATACCGCCACGGGTCGCGACCGGCCGCTCGCTGATCGCCGCGAGCGGCGCGCCGGTCAGCCGGTTGAGCAGATAGACCTGCCCCATCTTGGTGGTCTGGACGAGCGCCGGCACGGTGCCGCCGCCCGGCAATGGCAGATCGACCAGCGACGGCCCCACCGGCACGTCCATATCCCACATGTCGCGATGGACAAGCTGGCGATGCCAGCGCATCTTGCCCGTCGCGATATCGAGCGCGACGATCGAGGTGCCATATTTGTCGTCGAACGGGCGACGATGGCCGATCCAATAGTCGGGCGTCGCATTGCCGGTGCCGAGATAGACGAGGCCGTTTTCGGGATCGGCGGTCATCGCCCCCCAGACATTGGGGGTGCCACGGGTATAAATGGCAGCGCCGGTCAGTGGCTTGATCGCATCATCGCCCCGCCCCATGTCCCACGCCCAGAGCGGCGCGCCCGAAGTCGGATCATAAGCGCGCACCACCCCGGCGGGCTCGTTTATCCCGACATTGTCGATGATCCGTTCGCCGATGATCAGGCGTCCATTGGCGACCACCGGCGGCGAGGTGCTGATCTGAAAGGCCGCCGGCGACATGCCCATCTGGTCGGGCAGATCGGTATAGCCGCCCTTCCCGAACCCGGCGCAGGGTTTGCCCGTATCGGCATCGAGCGCGTACATC
>JAFKLV010000332.1 GCA_017304125.1 Sphingomonadales bacterium | reverse complement strand
CGCCTTACGAGGCAAAGCCGATCGGAACAACATCCTTAAAGCCCGTCCCCTTCAGGGGAGGGGTTGGGGTGGGGGAGTCACGGGCGATGGTCTCAGTGAGACACCGCCCCACCCCCAACCCCTCCCCTGAAGGGGAGGGGCTTGAGTCGGCTCACAAAATCTCGTGCACCTTTTCCGGCGGGCGGGCGATGACGACGCCTTTCTCGGTCTCGACCACCGGGCGCTCGATCAGCGCGGAATCGGCGGCCATCGCATCGAGCGCGGCGTTATCGTCGGCGAACTTGGGCGCGTCCTTGCGCGTCGCGTCGCGCGGGGCGATGCCGCCACGGCCGTAGACGCGCTTGAGTTCGTCGCGCGTCGGCGGCGATTTGAGATATTCGACGATGGTGACCTCCGCCCCGGCCGCGTTGAGCAGGGCGAGCGCTTCGCGCGACTTGGTGCAGCGCGGATTGTGCCAGATAATTGCCTTCATGCCGGTCTTTCTAGACGAGGCGGACGCGCGGTCCACCCTTCACGATGCGGGTGCGCGCCACCCAGAAAGCGAGCGCGCCGAACAGCGCATAAGCGAACAGCGCGAGCGCCGGTTGCGATGCCGGCAACGGATCGACGATTGCCGCGGGCTGTGGCTGGAGCCAGTTCACCACCTGCAGCGCCAGCAGCGCGAGCGCGAGGATCGCCGGGGCGATGCGCCCGCTGGCCCCCTTTGCCTCGGTG
Organism: Sphingomonadales bacterium; assembly: GCA_017304125.1. Taxonomy (GTDB): domain Bacteria; phylum Pseudomonadota; class Alphaproteobacteria; order Sphingomonadales; family Sphingomonadaceae; genus Sphingomonas. Next base: position 2,452 of record JAFKLV010000332.1, on the reverse strand, counting down.
CGCGTGACGTAGAATAGCAGCGCGCCGAAGGTCAGCACGAGTTCGAGCGGTATTTCGATCGCCGGGCGGTTCCACAATGCGAACCCGTAGCGCTGGCCGTGCCCGAGCAGGGTGAGATCGGGGGCGTGGACAAGGAGGTCGAGCAGCCAGTGCGATACCACCACCGCCGCGCCGATCCACGCGGCGGGCCAGCTGCCGCCGAGCAGCCGCGTGCCGACCGCCCATGCCGCGGCGAACCCCGCCGCGCCGATCAGGCTATGGGTATAGGGCATGTCGTAGAGGTCCATCGCGTTCATCGTCGTGAAGCCGGGGACGGCGCGCATATGCTCGGCGCCGAACAGCACGAAGATGAAGAAGGCGATGTCGACCAGTTGCGCCGCGACGAACAAGGCGCCGAGTCGCTGCGCCTTAGGGCTGCTCGCCGCGACGAACGCGGGCGCATAATGGCCGATAAACATGCGGTTGCCTCCCCCGTGATGGGGGATCGTTGCGCGGCGGCAGCCGGGATGCAAGCATAGTCGTCACCCCGGCCTAGAGCCGGGGTTCATGGTTCCGCAAATCCTGCGATCAGAACCTCTTGTCCCACTCCTGCCGCCCGATGGACCCCGGCTCAAGGCCGGGGTGACGGCGTGCGTGGGGCGAGGGCGGGGCCTCTATTCGCCCTGCCGCGCGAGCCATTCCTCGAGCCATTTGATCGTATACTGGCCCTGCTGGAATTCGGGATCGTCGAGCAATGCCTGATGCAGCGGGATGGTGGTCTTCATCCCCTCGATGACGAATTCCTCCAGTGCGCGGCGCAGCCGGCGCAGCGCGCCCTGCCGGGTGGTGCCATAGACGATCAGCTTGGCGATCATGCTGTCGTAATAAGGCGGCACCTTATAGCCGGCGTACAGCCCCGAATCGACGCGGACATGCATCCCGCCCGGCGCGTGATATTGCTTCACCAGCCCCGGCGACGGCGCGAAGGTACGCGGATCCTCAGCGTTGATGCGGCATTCGATCGCATGGCCGCGGATCTGCACGTCCTGCTGGCGCAGGGTCAACGGATGCCCCTCGGCGATGCGGATCTGTTCGCGGACGAGATCGAGCCCGGTCACCGCCTCGGTCACCGGATGTTCGACCTGCAGCCGGGTGTTCATCTCGATGAAGTAGAACTCGCCGTCTTCCCACAGGAATTCGATCGTCCCTGCGCCGCGATAGCCCATGTCGGCCATCGCCTTGGAGACGATCCCGCCCATCCGCTCGCGCTCGGCCTCGGTGATGACGGGCGAGGGGGCCTCCTCCAGCACCTTCTGGTGGCGGCGCTGGAGCGAGCAATCGCGTTCGCCGAGATGGATCGCATTGCCCTCGCCGTCGCCGAACACCTGGAATTCGATGTGGCGCGGGTTGCCGAGGTACTTCTCCATATAGACGGTCGCGTCGCCGAACGCCGCCTTGGCCTCGCTGCCCGCCTGCTGCATCAGCGTTTCGAGCTGATCCTCGCTCGGCACGACCTTCATGCCGCGCCCGCCGCCGCCGCTGGCGGCCTTGATCAGCACCGGATAGCCGATCTCCGCGGCGAGCGTCTTCGCCTCGTCGACATCGCTGATCGCGCCGTCCGATCCGGGGACCAGCGGCAGCCCGAGCGCGCCGGCGGTGCGCTTCGCCGCGACCTTGTCGCCCATGATGCGGATATGTTCGGGCTTCGGCCCGACGAAGATCAGCCCGTGCGCCTCGACGATCTCGGCGAATTTGGCATTCTCGGAGAGGAAGCCATAGCCGGGGTGGATCGCATCCGCGCCCGAAATCTCCGCGGCGGAGATGATGTTGGGGATGTTGAGATACGAATCGGCGGCGGCCGGCGGCCCGATGCAGATCGCCTCATCCGCCAGCCGGACGTGCATCGCATCACTGTCGGCGGTGGAGTGCACCGCGACGGTCTTGATCCCCATCTCATGGCAGGCGCGATGGATGCGGAGCGCGATCTCGCCGCGATTGGCGATCAGCAGTTTTTTGATCTGCGGCATATTATCTTCCCGGCCGACTTATTCGACCACCACCAGCGGCTGATCGAATTCGATCGGCTGGCCGTTTTCGACCAGCACGGCCTTCACCGTGCCGGCGGCGGTGGCGGTGATCGGGTTCATCACCTTCATCGCCTCGACGATCAGCAACGTGTCGCCGGCCTTCACCTGCGTGCCGACCGCGACGAACGGCGCGGCGCCGGGCTCGGCAGAGAGATAGACGGTGCCGACCATCGGCGAGCGCACCGCATTGGCGTGGCTCGGCGCGGCGGCGGGGGCTTCGGTCGCTGCGGCCACCGGCGCCGCGACGGGCGCTGCCATCGGGGCGGGCGCATAATGCACCGCCGGCGCCGCCGCCGCGCTCACCTTGCGCGCGACGCGGATCTTGCGATCGCCGTCCTCGACCTCGATCTCGGTAAGCTGGGTCGTATCGAGCAGTTCGGCGAGCT
>JAFKLV010000331.1 GCA_017304125.1 Sphingomonadales bacterium | reverse complement strand
CACCGGGCTCTATGGCGGTTATACCGCGCTGGTTTACCTGACCCCGCCCGTCGGCGGGCTGCTCGCCGACCAATAACTCGGCTCGAAGCGCGCGGTGCGCTTCGGCGCGCTGATGCTGGCGGTGGGCTATTTCACGCTCGCCCTCGGCGGCGCCCCGGCCAAGCCCTATCAGGTGATCGACGGCCAGCGCTATGAAGTGGTGGTCGAGAATTTCCGCGACGCCCCGACCAGCGATCCCAACGAAGCGCGCCACCTGATCTATGGTGGCGAGAAACTGTCGATGCGCGGCAATACCGACGGCAGCCTCTCGCTGCTCGCCGCCAACGGGCAGGCAGCGCATCGCATCGCCGCCGGCCATTTCAGCGAGCAGGCCGAGCGCAACCCGCTGATGCTGACGGTGCTGTTGATCGCGCTGTCGCTCGTCTCGGTCGGCAACGGTTTCTTCAAGCCGAATATCTCGACGATGGTCGGCGAGCTTTACCAGCAGGGCGATCGCCGCCGCGACGCCGGCTTCACGATTTTCTACATGGGGATCAACACCGGCTCGATCCTCGGCCAGTTCCTCTGCGCCGCCTTTGCCGACACGATCGGCTGGCCCGCCGGGCTCGGGCTCGCCGGGGTGGCGATGCTGATCTCCTATGCGATGATCAGCTTCCACGGCGGGCGGCTCGCGGCTTACGGCAATCCGCCGCAGCGCGAGGGCCGCGATCCGGCGCTGATCATCTATGCCTGCGCGATCCTCGCGGTGCCCTTGTTCTATTTCCTGTTCCAGAATCTGATGACGACCGAAAAGGCCGCGCCCGGCTCGGGCTTCATCGGTTATCTGGCGACGCTCCCGCTGATGGGCCAGCTGCTGTTCGGCACCTTCATCGTCTCGGTGCCAGCGATCCTTATCTGGTCGTTCGCCAAGGGCAGCCGCAAGGAAGGCGAGATGATGCTCGCCGCGATGGTGCTGATCGTCTTCAACGTCGTGTTCTGGACGCTGTTCGAACAGGCCGGATCGAGCCTGACCCTGTTCGCCGATCGCAACACCGATCGCAGCGTATTCGGGCTGTTCCCGCTGTCGGCGCCGCAGACGCAGAATTTCAACCCGCTCTCGATCGTCCTGCTCGCGCCCGTCATGAGCGCCTTGTGGGGCTGGCTCGCCAAGCGCGGGTGGGAGCCGTCGATCCCGATCAAATTCTCGGTCGCGCTGATGGGCGTCGGCGCGGGCTTCCTGTTCCTCGTCTGGGGTTCGACCTTCGTCGGCCCCGATTACAAGGTCGGGCTGTGGTGGCTCGCCGGGCTGTACGTGATCCATTCGGCGGCCGAATTGTGCATCTCGCCGGTTGGGCTGTCGATGATCACCAAATTGTCGATCGCGCGCGTCGTCGGGCTGATGATGGGGGTGTGGTTCCTGTCGATCTCGGTCGCGCAATATGTCGCGGGCGTGGTCGCGCAATTCGCCAGCGTCGAAACGGTGGGCGGGCAGGTGACCAACCTCAAGGTCAGCCTCGACACCTATACCCATACGTTCACGGTGATCGCGCTGGTCGCGATCGGGCTGGGCGTGGTGCTGTTCCTGCTCTCGTGGCCGCTCAAGAAGTGGATGCACGGCGTGCAGTAAAGTCGCTTTTTCCGTCATGCCGGGCTCGAACCGGCATGACGATGGATGGAGGATGCGATGGGCAATGTGCTGGCGGCGGCGGCCGCATTCGTCGGGACGCACTTTTTACTGTCGCATCCGCTCCGCGCGCCGCTCGTCGCGCGCGTCGGCGAGCGCGGGTTTCTCGGGCTCTACAGCCTCGTCGCCTTTGCGACCCTGATCTGGCTGATCATCGCCTATCGCGCCGCGCCGCCCGGCATGCCGTTGTGGATCGCCGGCGATGCGTTGTGGGCGATCGCAACCGTGGTGATGCTGATCGCCAGCATCCTCCTGATGGGATCGTTGATCCGCAACCCCGCGCTGCCGCAGGCGGCGACCGGCGAGGTGCCGCTGGCGCGCGGCGTGTTCGCGGTCACGCGTCATCCGATGATGTGGTCCTTCGCCTTGTGGGGCGTCGCGCACATCCTCGTCTATCCCGAGCCTTCGAACATCATCGTCGCGGGCGCGATCATCATTCTCGCGCTGGTCGGCGCCAACTTCCAGGATCAGAAAAAGGCGACGCTCCAGCCCGATTTCTGGCGCGTGTGGCAGCAGCGCACCAGCTATTGGCCGTTCGCCGCGATCGCCGACGGCCGCGCGCGTTTCGGCGGGTTCGGGATGCATGCGCTTGCCGGCGGGCTGGTCGTCTGGCTGGTCGCGACCTGGGCGCATATCCCGCTTTCCGGCTGGCGCGCGGGCATCTGGTATTGGATCGGCTAAAATACTTCGAAAGCTAAGTTCCGGGGCTTTCACATAATGCGCGCTTCCCCTATTCTCGCGACAAAGCGAGAATGAGGAGAGATTGCGAATGCTCGGGTTGATGCAGCACGGCGCGCTGACGGTCGATAAATTCCTCGATCATGCGGCGGCATGGCATGGCACGCGCGAATTGGTATCGCGCGATGCCAATGGCGTCGTGACGCGCGACAATTATGCGGCGCTCCACACTAACGCCAAGCGCGTGTCGAACGGCCTTGCCCGCGCCGGCATCCGCCCCGGCGACCGCGTCGCGACAATGGGGTGGAATTCGGCCCGCCATCTCGCGGTCTGGTATGGCGCGGCGAACATGGGCGCGGTGCTCCACACGCTCAACCCGCGGCTGTTCCTCGAGCAAATCGCCTATATCGCCAACCACGCCGGCGATCGCATCCTGTTCGCCGACCCGTCCTGCGCCGAGCTGGTCGGCCAGCTGCTGCCGCAGGTCCCGACGATCGAGCGCGTCATCTTCCTGTGCGATGCCGCCGATCTGCCCAGGACCGATTATGCCGCCACCGCGTTCGAAAGCTGGATCGCCGGGGAGCCGGCCGAATATGCCTGGGGCGGGTTCGACGAAAATACCGCCTGCGGCCTGTGCTATACCTCGGGGACGACGGGCAATCCGAAGGGCGTGCTCTACGCGCACCGCTCCAATTTCATCCACGCGCTGATGACCTTGCAGGCCGACGCGCTGGCGCTGTCGGCGCGCGACAGCGTATTGATGGTGGTGCCGATGTACCACGCCAATGCCTGGGGGATGGTCTATTCCGCCCCCGCGGCCAGGGCCAAACTGGTGTTGC
>JAFKLV010000330.1 GCA_017304125.1 Sphingomonadales bacterium | reverse complement strand
CAGTCGATCGGCGAGCCGGGCACCCAGCTGACGATGCGTACCTTCCACATCGGTGGCGCGGCGCAGCTCAACGAAACCTCCAACCTCGAGGCGCATGCCGACGGGACGGTGGAATTCCGCGACCTGCGCGTGATCGAGGACCAGCGCGGCCGCCGCGTCGTGCTGAGCCGCTCGGGCGAGATCGCGATCAAGGACATGGACGGCCGCGAGCTGTCGGTCGATCGCATCCCGTATGGCGCCTATGTCATGTTCGACGACGGCCATATCGTCTCCAAGGGCGATCGCATGGCCGAGTGGGATCCGTTCACGATGCCGGTGATCACCGAGACCGGCGGCAGCGTGAAGTTCCAGGATCTCGTCGAGAACAAGACGCTGACCGAGCAGGTCGACGAAGCGACGGGCATCGCCCAGCGCGTCGTCATCGAGTTCCGCGCCGGGACCAAGTCGAAGGAGGATCTGCGTCCGCGCATCACCCTGCTCGACGCGGGTTCGGGCGAAACCGCGCGCTACATGCTGGCGCCGGGTGCGGTGCTCTCGGTCGAGGACGGTGCCACGGTGCAGGCCGGTGACGTGCTGGCGCGTGTCGCGCGCGAAAGCGCCAAGACCCGCGACATCACCGGCGGTCTGCCGCGCGTCGCCGAGCTGTTCGAGGCGCGCAAGCCGAAGGAGAATGCGATCATCGCAAAGGTCTCCGGCCGCGTCGTGTTCGGCAAGGACTATAAGGCGAAGCGCAAGATCGGCATCCAGCCGGAGGATGGCGGCGACGTCGTCGAATATCTGGTGCCGAAGTCGAAGGTGATCGACGTTCAGGAAGGCGACTACGTCAAGCGTGGCGACAACCTGATCGGCGGCAGCCCCGATCCGCACGACATTCTGGAAGTGCTCGGGATCGAGCCGCTGGCGGAATATCTCGTCAGCGAAATCCAGGAAGTCTATCGACTGCAGGGCGTGAAGATCAACGACAAGCACATCGAGGTGATCGTTCGCCAGATGCTGCAGAAGGTTGAGATCACCGAAGCCGGCGATACCACCCTGCTCCCCGGCGAGCAGGTGGATCGCGAGGAGATGGACGAGGTCAACGCGAAGCTCGGCAAGGGCATGCAGCCCGCGCAGGGCAAGCCGATCCTCCTCGGCATCACCAAGGCGTCGCTGCAGACCCGCTCGTTCATCTCGGCCGCGTCGTTCCAGGAAACGACCCGCGTGCTCACCGAGGCGGCCGTGCAGGGCAAGCAGGACACGCTGATGGGCCTCAAGGAGAATGTCATCGTCGGCCGCCTGATCCCGGCGGGCACCGGCGCGGGCATGAACCGCCTGCGGGTCGCGGCATCGTCGCGCGATGCGGCGCTGCGCGTCCAGCAGCGCAAGCTCGCCGAGGCGATGGCGATCACCGCGCCGACCAGCGCGGCGGCCGAACATGCCGCCGAGCTGGCCCGCTCGCCGCGCGATGCGCAGGGCACTGGCCCGGATCCGCTCGCCGCAGTCGTCCCCTCGGGTGATGGCAGCGACGAGGCCGCGGGCGAGTATCTGAACGACTGATCCAGTCGCTCGATGTGAAAAGAACCGCCGTCCGGGAATGCCCGGGCGGCGGTTTCTTTTTGCCTACTCCCCTCCCTGGAAGGGAGGGGCCGGGGGTGGGTGGACACACGCGAGACGGCTGATAGCTTCCCCCGATGCAACGCGTGCCGCCGGAATTGACCCGCAACGCTCGTGAACTTCGCCGCGAGGCAACGCCGGCCGAACGCACGTTATGGCATGCGCTGCGCTCACATCGGCCGCGCTTCACCCGACAGCTCGTTGTCGGGCATTTCGTTATCGATCTTGCCTGCCGGTCAGCGAAAGTCGGTGTCGAACTCGACGGCGGGCACCACGCGCTACAGGAGGAAGCCGATGCTGCACGCACTGCCTACCTTGCGGCGCACGGGTGGGTGATCCTGCGGTTCTGGAACAACGATGTGTCGGAAAATCTGGCGGGCGTGGTCGCGACGATCCTCGCAGCGGTGGCGCGTGGGTCCACCCACCCCCAACCCCTCCCTTCCAGGGAGGGGAGTTAGTGCGCTCGCACCAAGGTCACGAAACTATACGCCGGCCGCCCTTCCGCTGCCGGATGATCCTCCCGCGCGGTCTCGCGCCAGCCGGTGAATGGCGGGACAATCGTGTCCCCTTCCACCGCCCGATGTACTTCGGTTAGCTCGACGCGCTCGGCGAGCGGCAGGAACAGCGCGAACACCTCCGCGCCGCCGATCACCGCGGCATCCTCCCCCGCCAGCGCCAGCGCCTCGGGCACGTCGCGCGCCACCTCGGCGCCCTCCGCCTGCCACGCCGGATCGCGCGTCAGCACGATATGACGACGGCCGGGGAGCGGCGCGGGGAAGCTTTCGAAGGTCTTGCGGCCCATGATCATCGGCCGGCCCATCGTCTGCGCCTTGAAGCGCTTGAGATCCACCGGCAGCCGCCACGGCAGCCCGCCGTCGCGCCCGATCACGCCATTATCGGCGCGCGCGAGGTGCAGCGAGACGTGGGTCATGCCGCGCGCCGCAGCATCAATGTGCTGCCGCCCCGCTCGGCGTCGCCGCCGGTGAAGGCGTTGCCGGCGCCCGCGGGACGCTGTATTGAAGGATCCACGCCGCCGCCGTCGCGGTGATGATGGTGATCAGATAGTCGCGCATCGCACCCTCGTCCAAGCCATTGACTACACTTGTAGTCGAAACGGCTGAACGGCAGATGAACGAGCGTGGTCATATCCCGAGGTTAGGCGAAGCGCGGCGCGAACGGAAGCCGCGCGCGCGCAAAATCACCGTCATGCCGGACTTGATCCGGCATCCAGAGCCACACTGAGCCTCGCCTGAGACTCTGGATGCCGGGTCGAGCCCGGCATGACGACGAAAGGTTTATCTCCGCGTCTTCGCTTCGGCGCGGAAGCGGTGGAGCAGCGGCTCGGTATAGCCGCTCGGCTGGCCGAGGCCCTCGAACACCAAAGCCTTCGCCGCGCGATAGGCGAGGTTCGCATCGCCCTCCCCCGCCATCGAGCGATAGGCCGCATCGCCGGCATTCTGCGCATCGACCTTCGCCGCCATCCGCGCGAATGCCTGATTGACCGCCTCTTCGGTGGCGACGCCGTGGAGCAGCCAGTTGGCGAGATGCTGCGAGGAGATGCGCAAGGTCGCGCGATCCTCCATCAGCCCGAC
>JAFKLV010000329.1 GCA_017304125.1 Sphingomonadales bacterium | reverse complement strand
CGGTCTGCGCATAGGTTACCGCGAGCGGCACGGCGAGAATCAGCGCGACCAGCAGCAGCAACGCGCCGAACGCCCCGAAGAACCACAAGGGCCGCTCGATGCGATAGAGCGTGATGATCGTGTTGAGGATGCGCCAGCCGTCGCGATAGGTCGACAGCTTCGAGGTCGATCCCTCCGGCCGCGCATAATAAGGTGTCTCGATCTCGGCGACCGGCATCTTGAGCTCGAGCGCATGGACGCTGATCTCGGTCTCGATCTCGAACCCGGCGGACAGCACCGGGAAGCTCTTGACGAAGCGTCGCGAGAAGACGCGATAACCCGATAGAATGTCGGTGAAACTGCGCCCGAACAGGCGGGTCAGCATACCGGTCAGCAGCGCATTGCCGAACCGGTGGCCGCGGCGATAGGCCTCGGTCGCCTCCCCCACCCGGCTGCCGACCACCATGTCGAGCTGCTCGTCGAGCATCCGCGCAACCAGTGCCGGGGCAGAGGCCGCGTCGTAAGTCGCGTCGCCGTCGGCCATCACATAAATGTCGGCATCGACGTCGGCGAACATCCGCCGCACCACCGCACCCTTGCCCTGGATCCGTTCCGAGCGGACGATCGCCCCGGCGGCGCGCGCTACCTCGATCGTGCGGTCGCGCGAATTATTGTCGTATACGTAGATCACTGCCTCGGGCAGCGCCGCGCGGAAGCTCTCGATCGTCTGCACGATCGCGGCTTCCTCATTATAGCAGGGCAACAGGACGGCGATCGTGGGGGTCATCGTGGTTCCAATAACAGGATCGTGCGCGGCTTCGACCCTTTTTGTCTACGAGCGTAACGATTGACCGACCGTATAACCGGCCGAATAATCTCCACCTCACCAACTGGGGGAACAGGGGATGGAGATACGCAACCTCGGTGGCCTCGCGGTCACGGTAATCGCAATGGTGGCGATCGACGCCTTATGGGCACCGGCGAAGCTGCTTGCCGCGGCGCTCGCACCGTCATTCTTCGCCGCCAATATCAGACCCGATATAGAGCTGCTCGATGCCATCGCCGTCGCATTCATGCTCGTGACGTCGACCGTATTTGCCACATGGATCTACCGCTGCGACAAAAAGCTGCGCGATTCGGGGGTAGATTCGCTGGAGTTCACGCCGGCTTCGCGCGTCTGGTGGTTCTTCGTTCCCGTCGCCAATCTCGTCAAACCGTTCCAGGGCATGCGGGAATTGTGGAACGCCAGCTATGGCACATGGCCCTACGACAGCAACCAGTCGCTGCTCAGCACGTGGTGGGCGTTGTGGATTATTCACAGCATCTCAGCGAATTTCGCCACGAGATTCGAAATGGGATTGTGGGCGATCGCCGATGCCGCGATCGGGATTTTCCTCGCCGCAACCGCGATCATGCTGGTCCGCGGTATCACCCTCGCGCAAAGCCAGCTCGGCGACCGGGCGTTGAGCGAAGTGTTCGCCTGACACGAAACGGGCGGGGTCGTCCTTCGACGCCCCGCCCGTTCCTTATCCGATCTGCCGGCGCGGCGATCAGGCCTTGTCGGCAGCCTTCTTGGCCGGGGCCTTCTTCGCCGGCTTCGGCGCCGCCTCGGCATCGTCGGCCTTGGCGGCGGCAGCCTTCTTCGCCGGCGCCTTCTTGGCGGCGGGCTTGGCTTCTTCCTCGGCAGCGGCCGGAGCTTCATCCGCCTTCACCGCGGCCTTCTTGGCCGGCGCCTTCTTGGCGGCCGGCTTGTCGGCGGCGTCCTCGCCCGCATCGGCCTTCTTCGCGGCAGCCTTCTTGCGCGGCTTGTGGTTGTCGTGATCGTGGCTGTGCGTGCCGGTCGCGAAACCGTCATCGCTCTCGATCGCGGCTTCCAGCTCCTCGCGGGTCGCTTCGCGGTCGGTGATCTCGGCCTTGTCGAACAGGAAGTCGACGACCTTGTCCTCATAGAGCGGCGCACGGAGCTGGGCGGCCGCCATCGGCTCCTGCTGGACGTACTGGATGAAGCGCTGCTGATCCTCGCCGCGATATTGCTGCGCGGCCTGCGCGATCAGGCGGTTCATTTCCTGCTGCGTCACTTCGACGCCGTTGGCCTGGCCGATTTCCGACAAGAGCAGCCCGAGGCGCACGCGGCGCTCGGCGATCTTGCGGTAATCGTCGCGATCATTCTCCAGCTCTTCCATCGCGGCCTTCGGATCGGCCTCATGGGTCGCTTCATGCTCGAGCTGGTGCCAGATCTGGCTGAACTCGGCCTCGACCATCGACGGCGGCACTTCGAAATCGTGGCCGGCGGCGAGCTGATCGAGCAGCTTGCGCTTCATATAGGTGCGGGTGAGCCCGTTATGCTCCTGCTCGATCTGGCCCTTGAGCAGCCCCTTGAGCTGTTCGAGGCTCTCGAGCCCGAGGTTCTTGGCCAGTTCCTCGTCGATCTGGCTCTCGGCGGCGGTCTTCACCGACTTGACAATGAGGTCGAAGGTCGCGTCCTGACCGGCCAGTTCCTTCGCCGGATAATCTTCCGGGAAAGTGACCTTGATCTGGCGCTCTTCGCCATTCTTCACGCCGACGACCTGATCCTCGAAGCCCGGGATCAGCCGGCCGGCGCCGAGCTCGATCGCCATGTCGGTGCCGGTGCCGCCCTCGAACGCCACGCCGTCCATCGTCTTGCCGACGAAATCGACGGTCACCTGATCGCCCATCTTGGCCTTGTGGGTCGCCTTGGCGTCGTCCCAGCGCTTCATCTGGTCGGCGAACTTCTTGAGCTGCTCGTCGATCGCCTCGTCGGCGACCGGCACGGTCAGGCGGTCGAGCTTGAGCCCGTCGATCGCCGGCGCCGGCACCTGCGGCAGCACTTCGAGCGCGACCTTGATCTCGGCATCCTTGCCCGGCTCATAGCCGTCGTTCAGCTCGACCGAGGGCTGCATCGCGGGGCGCAGCTGCTTCTCGGCGATCAGCGACTGCACGCCTTCCTGGATCGAGGTGTTGAGCGCATCCTGCAGCAGCGCGGGGCCGTGCATCTTGCGCACCAGATTCGCCGGCACCTTGCCGGGGCGGAAGCCGGGCATGCGCATCTGCGGCGCGACGCGCTGCAGCTCGGCATCGACCTTCTTCTCGATGTCCTTGGCGGTGATGGTGAGCGTGTAGGCGCGCTTCAGCCCTTCGTTCAACGTCTCGACAGTCTGCATCGTCAGCCTTCGTCTAGAAAATCGGAGAGGAGGTGCCGCCCCGCGAAACGCGCGGGGGACTG
>JAFKLV010000328.1 GCA_017304125.1 Sphingomonadales bacterium | reverse complement strand
ACACGGCAGCGCGAAGGCGGTGGCGGCGATCACATCGGCGAGGCTGTTGCGCTCGGCGGTGAGATCGGCGCCGAGCACCAGCGCCACCTCCGCCTCGACGCGCGGCTGGAGCACCGCGTCGATCGGTACGTCGGCGCGATCGTCATAGCCCATATCGGCGAACAGCATCCCGTAATCGGGGCGATCGACGCCGAGCTGGCGCTGCACCGCCGCCGAGGTCAGCCCGATCTTGCGCCCGACCAGCCGCCGCCCCGCCGCCAGCGCGGCGACGGTGTTGACCTCCTGCACCGCATAAGCCGCATCGAGATCGCCCGCCGGGAGCAAGGGCGCGACCGGGGCGATCGGCCTCCGGCTGTCCGCCGCCTCGCGCAGCATCGCCGCGACATTGTGGATCGCTTCGCTCATCAGAAACTCACGCAGATGTTGGTCGGCTCGGAATAGAAATTGAGCGAATGTTCGCCCCCCTCGCGCCCGATGCCGGAGAGCTTCACCCCGCCGAACGGGGTGCGCAGATCGCGCAGGAACCAGTCGTTGACCCACACGATCCCGGCCTCGATCTGCCCGGCGACGCGATGCGCGCGGCTCACGTCGCGGGTCCACACCGCCGCCGCCAGCCCATAAGCCGAGTCATTGGCATAGCCGATCACCTGCTCCTCGCTGTCGAACGGCGCGACGTGGCAGACCGGGCCGAAAATCTCCTCGCGCACCGCGCGCGCGCTTTCGGGGAGCCCGGTCATCACCGTCGGCTCGACGAAGAAGCCGCCTTCCAGCGCGGGCGCGCCGCCCCCGGCGTGGAAATGCGCACCTTCCTCGCGGGCGATGCGATAATAGCTCAGCACCTTGTCGCGCTGCTGCGCCGAGATCACCGGCCCCAGCGCGGCGCCGGTCCACGGATCGCCGATATCGAGCCCGCGCGCCTTTTCGGCCAGCGCGGCGACGAAACGGTCGAAGATCGGGCGCTCGACATAGACCCGCTCGGTGCACAGGCAGACCTGCCCGCAATTGGAAAAGACCGAGCGCATCGTCCCGGCCAGCGCCGCCTCGAAATCGCAATCGGCGAAGATCAATGCCGGGTTCTTGCCGCCCAGTTCGAACGAGATCGGCTTCACCCCGGCGGCCGCGCTGCGCATGATCGCCGAGCCGGTCGAGGATTCGCCGGTAAAGGTGATCGCGTCGATATCGGGGTGCGAGACGAGCCACTCGCCGGTCGAACCGGCGCCGGTGCCGTGGACGAGGTTGAACACCCCCGGCGGTACCCCGGCGTCGCGGATCACCTCGGCGAGCAACGTCGCGGTCGAGGGGGTTTCCTCCGACGGCTTGGCGACCACGACATTGCCGCAGGCCAGCGCCGGGGCGACCTTCCAGCTCATCAGCAACAGCGGCAGGTTCCACGGCGAGACCACCGCGACCACCCCCAAAGGCTTGGGGATGCTGTAATTGATCGCAGTGCGCCCGTCGGCGGTGCGGGTCTGGAAACTCGGCATTGCGCGCGCCTCGGCGAGCGCAGCGAAGCTGCGGAAATTGGCCGCGCCGCGCGGGATATCGACCGCGCGGGCATGCGCCAGCGGCTTGCCCGTATCGGCGACCTCCGCCGCGACGAAATCGTCGAACCGCGCCTCGATCCCCTCGGCGACGCGGACCAGGAGACGGCAGCGCTCGGCCTGCGACATGCCGCCCCATTCGCCCTTGAGCGCACGGCGCGCGGCGGCGACCGCCGCATCAACCATCGCGCGATCGGCGGCGGTGACGTCCGCCAGCGGCGCGCCGGTCGCGGGATTGAGATTGGCGAAGCGCATCGGCCCCTCGACGAACTGCCCGTCGATGAAGTTGCGCAATACGCCGCCGGCAAAAGGATAAGGATGACGAACCATGTCTTTGCCTATCGGCGGGCGGGAGCCGGGAAAAATATCATCTCCCCCCTCCTCTATGCCCGCTTCGTTATAGGTCAGGCCCCAAGAGTCAGGCCGGCGTGTAGCCGGCACTGTTCGAATGCGCCGCGACGCGGCCCGCGTGCCCCGCCATCTGCGCCAGCGTGAGCAGGGTATCGTTGAACTCGGTCGGGCGTTCGAGGAACGCCGAATGGCCGGCGTCGATCACCTCGACCATGAACGATCCCGCCACCCGCGCCTGCACGCGGCGGATCGCCTCGATCGGAAACAGCACGTCCTCCACCCCGGCGATGAACAGCACCGGGAACCGCCCGCCGATCTCCTCCGGCGCATAAATCGGAAAGGCGCCGCCAAGCGAATGCCGGTCGGTGGCGTTGAAGCTGTTGATCCCGGCATAAAGGATCGCGAGCGTCGGATCGGCCTCACGCGCCTTGGCACCGAGCACGCGCTCGATCTGCCCCAGATCACGCGTCGCCGCGCGCGCCTCGTCCATCAACGGGCGGACGTCCTCCGGTTCGGCGATCGCGTGGAGACTGTCGGCGATCGCCAGCGCCGCGACGCGCTCGGGCCAGCGGCACGCGAAATCCACGCAGGTGCCCCCGCCCATCGATTGCCCGACGAGCAAGGCGCGGGCGATCCCGAGATGATCGAGCAGCGCGCGCAGATCTTCGGCGAACGCCGCCCGCCCGCGCCCGTCACGATCGATCGAGCGGCCGAACCCGCGATGGTCGAACGCGATCACGCGATTGGCGCGCGACAGCGGGCCGAACTGGTGGAACCAGATCGCGTGATTGCCGCCGACGCCGTGCGCCAGCACGATCGCCGGCCCCTCGCCATGCGCCTCCCAATAAAGCTCGGCCCCGTCGACCGCGAGCATCCCCGATTGCATCATTCCACCCCCATCAAGCGGCTGAGGCGAACGACATAATCGCCGAACGCCGGGTCCTCGCGGGTGCGCGAGGGATCGCGCGGGCGCGGCAGATCGATCGTCACTTCCTCGATCACGCGGCTCGGCCGCTCGGACATCACGATGACGCGATCGGACAGCAGCACCGCCTCGGCGATGCTGTGCGTCACCAGCACCACCGTCTTGCGGTCGCGCTGCCAGATGCGCAGCAATTCCATGTTGAGCCGGTCGCGCGTCAACGCATCGAGCGCGCCGAACGGCTCGTCCATCAGCAGGATCGGCGGGTTGCGCACCAGCGCCTGGCCGATCGCGACGCGATGCCGCATCCCGCCGGACAGCTGGTGCGGGAAACTCTCCTCGAACCCGCTGAGCCCGAGCGTCTCGATCAGTTCGGCGAGTTGCGCCTCCGACGGCCGCGCCGCGCTGCGATCGAGTTCGACCCCGAGCA
>JAFKLV010000371.1 GCA_017304125.1 Sphingomonadales bacterium | reverse complement strand
TGCCTTTCTGGTAACCGACTCCCGCTCTCGCGTAGCGGGAGTCGGGTGGCTCGTTCTCGATCTGCTTTTAGGAGTTCATTTGCATTTAGCGGACGCTCCAACGGGCAACAGAATAGCCAATTATCGCCAAGCCTGTCCAAAGAGCTAGCCACGGCAAGCTAAGCCACATTATGCGCAGCCATTCCTGCAAATAACCGGGCTGCAATGGCGATGCGGCGGCCAAGCCAAGCGCGAGAGCGGCAATCGGCGAGAGAATGAGAACGATCAAGCTTATCTGGCGCCTGCGACGGCTACCGAAATGCCCAAGCACGAACGCGATGATCGCGACGACCCATATGCCCGACCAAGCGCTACTCACAGGCTGCCTCTCCGCGAAGAACAACCCTCAATTGCTGAATTGGCGCGTGTCCGCAAACCGGCACCCTACTTTCTTAGCCCAACGCAGCAGAATCTGGGTGGCTAAGCGAACGGCCGCTTTTCAGAACAGATCGAGCTTAGCGGCCACTAGGACACACGGTCGCCACCTATCGCCAGATATAGAATGGCACAGGCGGACCAGAACACAGCCCATCCAATCGCGACAGCCCTGAAAGCCTTCGGATATGGCGGCCTCGCGACAAACCAAACAAACACATATGGGCACCACAAGACGAGGAGGCCCATAAGGATCAACTTAGAGGTCGAGGCGGTTGAGATATCGCCTTTTGTAGCGCGAATCGCGTGCATTCAGGCTCTCTCTCATGTCGCGGGGTCGACTGCAAATGGAGCGACCTATACCCGGCAGCGATGAGATCTCGCGCCGCTGTTATTAATTGTCTCGAGTCGGACAGTGAATGAACCGGCATCTCTCTGGGCCCGTACTAGACGCTTCAATATTTGTTAGAATAACGTCGCTACGCGATAGCCATGAGCATTTCCGACACCCCCGCATCGCCGCAAGAGACAGCCGGCCGCCGAGCGGCGAAGGTTCTCCTCAGTGGGATCTTGCGCGCCTTTTTCTTCTGGAATACCGGGCGGTGGCTTTACATCTTTCGCCAAGAAGATGGAGTGTTCGCATATCACTCCGGGGTGTCTGCTGCAGAGCGGTTTTGCACAAAAATGGAAGCGATGGGAGTCCTCGCCGAAGCGGGACGTCGCGGCTATCGGGTTACCATCAGATACGACGCGGTAGATGCTTACAGCTCCTTCCTCGTCGACAATGGCTTCGATATCGATGAAATCGCCAGTACGTTCATTATTTTGTTTATCTATGGCGTGATTGAATTACTGCCTGAAGGGGCAGAGCCTTTCGATGCAAAATTCTACGAAAACAGCGATGGCAGCACTTCATTTGACACTCGCGAGATGCTTAACTCACTTACAGAACTTGGTTATGCTACACGAGAAGACGAAAAGTTCGCCTGGACCGCAAGAATGCTGAAGTTGATCGCCGACATTCATGCGCCCTGGACCTTGTAATGAGCGGCAAGGATTGAACGTTCATTACTGAGACGTTTGTGTTTGACGCCCGATGTGCTGGCCGCCCCGCCAGGAAAGCTCTCCTTTAGGAGACTTCCCCGACGGGCCACCCCAGCTCAGCTCAGCCGCGGGAACGGGGCGCCGCAGAAGGATATCTGATAGGGCGCGCCGTTGACGACCTTATCGAACCACAGACGCGTAACCCCGCCGACATCCTTTTTCGGCGACCAGAAACCGCCCGGCCGCCGGATCAGCTCCCCCGCGCCTTCGAGGTGAAGCGCCTTGCCGCGCACCAGCAACGTGAGGCGCTCCGCCGGATTGCCGGTGGTAAACACCCCTGCAAGCGGCTTGAGCGCGGGATCGGCGGCGGGTTGCGCCGGCGCGCTGGTCGGCGCGAACCATTGCTCGCCCCACCACACGCCGGTGGCGCGATCGCCCTTCACCTCAAAGGTCAGCAAATGCCGGTCGAACAACGGATGATCGGTCGCCAGCTCATTCTCGTCGGACAGTTCGACCCGCCCTTCCGTGCCTCCGGCGACAAGGCGCACGCCCCCCGGCACCGCCTTCAGCTCGAACGAGCGCCCTTCGGGGCCGGACCAGCGGCCGAGCAGCGGCGCGGCCTTCTCGATCTTGCGATAGGCCAGCGGATCGGGCGCCGCCGGCAGCGGCTTGCCGTCGCGCACCGCGCGGAGCAGTTCGATCGCATATGCCGTGGTCTTGCGCGGGCGATACGGCCCGACCCGGCCGTTGACGCTCGCGAAACACGCCACCCCGGCCGTGGGATCGACGTGGAAGGAGGAGGTGAACAGCTCCATCCCGCCGGTGTGGTGAAGCACCGGCTTGCCGTCGATCTTCACCTTGGCGAAGCCGCTGGCATAGCGCGCACCGGGGCCGAATTCGTCGAGTTCCATATCGTTCGCGAGCAGCGCCTTGGCGCGCGCATCCGACATGATCGGCGCGCCCGATCCGCGGCCGAGCGCCAGCACATAGCGCAGATAACCCAGCATCGCCGTGCTCGTCGCCGCGACCGCGCCGGAGGCGAAATCGCCCTCGGCGAGCTGCCCCGGCACCATATGCGTTTGCGTCATCACCGGGCGGTCCTCGATCATCGGGACATAGCCGGTGGCATAATGCGCGCGGTCCGCAGCCAGCAGATGCGCGGTGGCCTCCTTCATCCCCAGCGGGGCCAGCACACGCTCGCGGATCACCTCAGGGTGCGGGCGGCCGGTGACGCGGGTGATGATCAGCCCGAGCAGCAGATAGCCGATATTGCTGTACGACGCGTGCGATCCTGGCGCGAAGCCGCTCCACAGCCGACCGTCGGGCGAATCCGGGAAGACCGGCGCGTCATGCGCGAAGCCGCTCGCATGATTGAGCAATTGCTGCGTCGTGATCGGCGTTTCCGGTAGCGGCACGCCATCCAGATAATGCGAGATCGGCAGATTGAGGTCGATCCGCCCTTCATCGACGAGCGAATGGATGCACAAGGCCGAGATCGATTTGCTGATCGATCCGATCTCGAACAGATGATCGGCGCGGACCGGCACCTTATTCTCGACATCCGCCCAGCCGAGCGCGATCGTCGCGGCAAAACCATCGGCGTCGGCGATGCTGATCGTCATGCCGGGCTGGCCGACCGCGGCAAGCTCCGCTGCGGCATAATCGCGCAATTTGTCGAGCGCCGCGGCATAATCCCGGCCCTTCGAGCGAATCTCGAGCGTCGCCGGAATCGCCGCGCGGGCGCCCCCCGGCAATGCGCTGGCCATGATGCCGGCAACGCCCAGTCCGAGCGCTTGTCGCCTGCTGCTGATCATCTATTTCCTTTCGATATAGGGATTTAGCTCAGGGCTTCCGCACGCTTTCGAGCAAAGCGGGGCATCACGGTTGCGGTGGATTTCGTGAGGCGAGACAAGCTTCTGAGGCCGGTGCCGCGGGCATCGCCGGGCACCAATAACGGCGCACGCATCGAACCTTTGCCCGAACGCGGGCACACCCCCTTCCCCTGCACCGATCCCGATCGCGCGGCGCCGCTTGACGGCGCCTGCGCGACTCAAAATCGCCGGCCTATTATCTCATCGGATAATATTCTCTCATTGGAGAAAGGTCAACGCACCAGCGCACGAGCTTCACGCGCCGATCACTCCTATGCCGCGTCGTCGTCATCAGGCGACCTGACTTCATAGCTCAATTTGGCGGTCGCATTGGCGGGAACGGTGATGACCCACAAAGGGTGGCCGTTCTTCTTCTCCAGCCGCGTGCCGGGCGAGCGCAGGGTAGCGCCGTCGGCCATGAGGATTTCGGCTTCGTAGCTGATCGGCCACGGATTGGCGTTGGTCACCACCGCCTCATAGCGGATGCGCCGCTTTTTCTCTTTGACCGCCTTTACAATCGTGGCGGCCGCCGGTGACGCCCCCATCTCGAATTCGACTTCTTCGCCAACCGCTTTGTCCGCGATCGAACTTTCCCCGACCAGCAGCGATTGCCCGTCGACCTGATTGAACACCGCCGCCTTGCCGCTGGGCAGCGCGATGCCCAGCCCGTTCTGCTCGACATTCCGGGTCCGCAGGACAAGCCAGCTATTCGCATTCTCGCCCCGGATCTCGGCGCGATAGACCGGCAGCATCTTGACTGCTGGCTTGCTCAGCATCGCCACCTGCTTTTGCGCTTTCGCAGCGACGGTGACGCGCGTGGGAAAACGATAGAGTTTGAGGTCGCCAAGCTGCTCCGCACTGGCGAGCATCGCCACCGGCACCACTGCGAACCGCGCCGCCGGTGCCGGCGGCGGGGGTGGTGGAGGGGGTGGTGGAGGGGGTGGCGCTGACGCCACCATCGCAACGCTAAACAGGGGCGGCTCGGCCGATTGCAGATGATATGAAGGCATCGACCAGCAACTAAGCACGAGTTCACCGGCCGCCGGGCCGAAACGTGTCCGCTGGCGCTCGCGATTAACCTTCCCGGCAACCACCTGCGCTTGCGCGTCGGCAAAGCTGGTGACGTCGTTCGACGCGAGCGTGATCCAGGCGAACAGATCGGCGCTGCGCCCGTCCGGCTGCATCGCGATGATATAATCCGCCTGCCAGTCGAACCCGCCGGCAAGATAGGACAAGGTCAACGTCACCTTGCGCTGGGCGGCGCTCACCGTCCGCACCGACAGCGTGGGCTTGGCCGACAGGCCGGGCGGAATCCCGTCGTAAACGATCGTCTCCGGCATCCCGGAACATTTGAGATCGGTATATTCGCCCGCGACCTGCAGCACCGCCGCACCATCCGCCGAAGATCGGATCGTCGCCTGCTGCATCACCACCTTGCCGGTCGCGCGATCGGTGCGGCGGATCATGACCCGCCGCCCGAGCGCGCGATCGTACAGACTGCGCGGCGACAACAGGCTGGCGTCGAGATTCTTCTCCTCCACCCCTGCGGGCAACCCGGTGACGAGCGCGCTTTCCGGCAGGATATTCCCCGCCACCCCTTCGAACCGCACGACCGCAACCCCGGCCGGCAAGGTCAGCGTGCGTGTCTCGCTGATCAGCGCGAAACCGGTGGGGGCCGCGCGATCGATCGCCGCGCCAGAAGCACGATGCGGATCGCGATAGAGCGTCACCGACACATTGTCGGGGCCGGCCGAGGTGACGATGGCCGGCGACGGCGCGATTTGCGCGACCGCGACACCCGGCCCGGCGGTGGCCAGCGCCAATATCAAGGCAAGCGCGCGCATGCGCCGGCGCCTCAATAGCGCGTATCGAAATCGGCGGTCAGCACGGTCTGGCCATTGGCCGGCACCGTCACCTGCCAGACGCGCTCGTCGAGTGAGCGCTGCTCGCCCGGGATGCTCTCGTGGGAGACGCGCGTATCCTCCCACCCGCCACGGTCCAGCCCGGCCTGTTCGATCTCGACCGTCACCGGTTCGGGCCGTGCGTTGGTCACCGTGTAGCTCATGCTGGTGCGATAATAAGTGACCGTATAATCGATGGTGACCACCTTGGGCGGCCTGTTGCCGACGGTGATGCGATATTTCGCCCCGCGTTCCCATTCGTCGCTCTTGATCGTCTGCCGCTTCTCGACCGTGGGTTTGACCTTGATGTCAAACGCTTCGCCGGTGGGGATAGCGAGTGTCGTGCCCATTGGCGTGTGGTCGATACGATTTTCACCGATGAATTGCGGCTGGCCCTTCGCATCGCGGATATAGACCCGCACCGTGCCGGCGGGCAGCGCATCGCCCAGGCCGCCATTGCGCGAACTGGAGAAGCTGAGCACGGTTTGCGTGCTCATCGGCTCGTTATGCGCACCCAGCCAGCCGTTGGCGAAGCGATAGATCTTCTTAGCCGGCACGCCCCCGACCGACAGGAAGCTCACCTGCTTCTGCTGGTTGGGCGCGATCGTGACGCGACGGTCGATCGGATAAAGGCAGAAATCGCCCAGCCGCTGGCGAGCGGCGCTCTCGGTACCCGGCAAGGTGCCCGGTGCAATCCCGGCGCGGCCGCGGCGACCGCCCTCGCCGGGCGCCCCCGCCACCAGCGTGGTTTCGGCATTGGCGAAGGCGACGTGATTGTTGTTGCGCAGCGTCACCCAACCCTGAACGTCGATCGTGCTTTTGGCTTCGTCGAACAGCGCGACATAATCGGCGTTCCAGCCCAGCCCCCGGGTAAGATAGCTCAGCGTTCCCGGTCGCGGTCCGGGCGTCTTGCTGTCGAGCGAGATCGACAATGTCGGCCGCGCCCGCAGATTGGGCGGGAGCGAATCATAGACGACGCGGACCGGCAGGCCGTCATCGCGCAGCACCTCGATCGCATTGCCGATCTGAAGCACCACTCCGTCATTGCTCGCCAGCACCTTGGCGCGCTCGCGCGTTTCCGCTCCCGTTGCGGGGTTGGTGCGCACGATCGTGATCGTCTGGCCGACCGCTTTCTCGATCAGCGCGCTCGGCGAGAGCAGATCATAGTCGAAATTCTGCTCGATGATCGCGGCATCGGCGATCGACAGCCGGACGGTTTCGGGGCGGATGCTATCCGAAACGTCGGGGAATTCGTGACGATTGACCCCGCGCACCAGGTTGATCTGCCGCGTATCCTGAACCAGCGCCTGATCGTTGTTGTAGATCGTGACCGAAACGTCGCCCTGCGCCGAACTTTGCGCAAAAGCGGCGCCCGGCAGCAGCATGATGAATGGAACGATCCAGCCGCGCATTGCATTTCCCCTGGTATTCGCGGCCAATCTATTCTGCCCGGACAACAAGGAAAGTAAAAATCGCGAACGCGCTGGTCTTTCGATCAACGCGCGGACGAGGTGGCGAGCTTCACCCCGAAGGCGATGAATATCCCCCCCGTCAGCCGATCGAGCCGTTCGATCGCTTTCGGCCGGCGGAGCAGCCGACCGAGCGGAATGGCGGCAGCGATCAGTGCGGCGAACCACAGCAATGTCAGCACGACATGAACGCAGGCAAGGAAGAAGGAATAGCGCGCGACATCGGCATGGATCGGCACGAATTGCGGCAGGAAGGTCACGTAGAATACCCCGATCTTGGGGTTGAGCAAATTGGTCAGCAGCCCGCGGACGAACGCGCCGCCACCGGCGGCCGGAGCCGCCTGCCCGATGATCTCCAGCGCCCGCCGCGGCGCGAACAGCAGTTTTGCGCCGAGCCAGCAAAGATAGGCCGCGCCCATGATCTTGACGATCGCATAGGCCAGCTCCGACGCCTGCAGCAGCGCGCCGAGCCCCAGAGACACCGCCCCGCCCCAGATCAGGCAGCCGACGGTGATGCCCAGCCCGGCAAGGATCGCCGGCCGCCGGCCGTCGACCGTCGCGGTGCGGAGCATCATCGCGGTATCGACGCCCGGCGTGATCGTCAGCACGGTCGCCGCCGCGAGAAAGGCGAGAAACAGGGGAAGGTCAGCCACGATCGCTGCCTAGCATGCCGGGAAACCAGCGCCCATCCTCGCGGCTATCGCGGTGCCGTCAGCGCCGCAGCGCCTTCAGCGCCGTCACCAGCCGGGCGACATCGTCGCTGCTGGTGAACACCCCCGGCGTCACGCGGACGCAGGCGCCGCGCGCGGGGCCGTCGCGCTCGACGGTGAAGATGCCGAACCGATCGAGCAATTGCTTCGCCACCGCGCGATTGTCGGCCATGCTGGTCACCCCGGCGAGCCGGAACGAGGTGAGCGCCGAGGTCATCCGTGGGTCGCGCGGCGTCAGCACCTCGATCCCCGCGATGTCGCGCGCCGGCCCGGCCCACAGATCGCGCAGGTGGCGCAGCCGCGCCTCCTTGGCGCGGATGCCGATGCTATGGTGGAAATCGAGCGCGTCGCTAACCGTCAGCAAGGCGGCAAGGTCGCTCGTCCCGGTGTGGACGCGCTGCTGGATCGTGTCGTGCGCGCCGGGGTCTTCGCCGAGGTTCAGGTCGATCGCATCGAGCCGGTTGCGCCGGATGTAGAGCAGCCCGACGCCGAGCGGCGCGCCGATCCATTTCTGGCAGGTAAAGCCGACGAAATCGGCGCCCAGATCGTCGACCCTGAAATCGAGCTGGCCGAAGGCATGCGCCGAATCGACGATGACATCGACCCCGTGCTGTCGCGCCATCGCGACGATCTCGCGCACCGGCAGCACCAGCCCGGTCCGGTGGCTGACATGGGTCAGCAGCATCAGCCGCACCTTGGGATGCGCCTTCAGCGCCGCCTCATAACTGTCGATAATGCCCTGATAGGTCGCAGGCTCGGGCAGTGCGATCGTCACCACCTCCAGCCCGCGCCGCCGCGCGACCGAGCGGAACCCGGCCTGCATGCTGTCATAATCGAGATCGGCATAGAGCAACTGATCGCCCGCGCGCAGCCGGTTATAGCCGCCGATCAGCCCGAGCAGTGCCTCGGTCGCGCCGCGGGTGAAGGCGATTTCCTCCGGCGCGGCGCCGATCTCCGCCGCAACACGATCGCGCACCGCGATCGCATCCGCACCGAAGCCGCGCCGCGAATCGAAGGAAGTCTCGGTATTCACCCGCAGAAGGTGGCGCTGATAGGCAGCGAGCACCGGGCGCGCCATCGCCCCCCAATTGCCGTTTTCGAGCTGCACCACGCCCTTGGGCAGATCATAATGCGCGGCGATCGTACGCCAATAAGCTTCGTCTCCCGGCATCGCTCCACTCACAGCTTTCTCCCCGGCCAGCGCCCGGACCGGTGCGGCGAGCGTAGCCGCCGCAACGGTCGCGCCCAATAGCTCGCGACGGGTGGAGCCGTTGGTCATGGTCGCCGCCTCTCTCAGTAACGGAATTCGAGGCGGAGGTAATAATTGCCGCCATTGGTGTCATAGGGCGAGTTGCGCGAATAGACGAGGCCGCGGCTGGCCTGGAACAGCGCCTTGTCGGGATAGGTGTTGAACAGATTTTCGGCGCCGATGCGGACATTGATCTGCCGCGTCGCCTGATAGCCGATCGACGCATCGAAGAAGGCGATGCCACCGAATTTCTGGAAGATGTCGCCCGTCGCATTGCCGCTCGAATCGGTCCACGCGCCATAATAGCGGCCGCGCGCCATCAGCGTGAAATCGGCGATTTCATAGGTGATCGTGCCGCTGGCATTGTGCTTGGGCAGCCCCTTCTCGAAAATCGTCCGCTGCATCAGGCTGTTCGCCGCGGTGAGCGAGCCCGAGGTGACTTTGGTGTCGGTGTAGGAATAAGCCGCGGTCGCATTGATCCGCCCGCCGCCGAGGGCATGATTATACGACACCACCAGATCGACGCCGCGCGTGCGGGTGTCGAAATCGTTGGTGAAGAAGTTGATGTTGGTGAAATCATTCGCCCCCGCGACACCCAGCGCGACAAGCTGCTGGCGGATCGCCGGGGTGACGACATAGGTCGGCGACAGGCTGAAGCGCTTGGTCACCTTGATCTGATAGAGGTCGACCGACCCGCTCAGCCCGTTTGCGGCGCGCCACACGAGGCCGGCGGTCGCGGTCTTCGATTCCTCCTGTTCGAGCGGTTTGGCGCCGAAGAACCCTGCCACCGGGTTGAGCGGTGAGAGCCGTCCGGTGGTGAAAAGCTGCAGCGTCTTGGTGTCGAGGCCCTGGCTGATGCTGGTCGAATTGAGCTGGCCGGGGCTCGGCGCCTTGAACCCGGTCGAATAAGCGCCGCGGATCGCGATGCCCGGGGCGAACTCATAACGGGTCGAGAACTTGTAATTGAAGGTGTTGCCGAACGTATTGTAATTTTCGTCGCGCAGCGCCGCTTCCACCGTCCAGGCATTGGTCAGCGGCACCTGCACGTCGAGATAGCCGGCATAATCGGTCTGGCTCCACGATCCCGCCTGCGTCGGGCCGAAGCCGGGGAAGCCGTTCGACTGCGCGGCCAGCCCGGCGGCGGCGCCCGGCCCGACCATATAGGATGCCGGATCGCCCGCGATGATCTTATAGGTTTCCACCCGGCGCTCGGCGCCGAACGCGATGTTCACCGGCTGCGGCAGCCCGGCGAGGTCGAGCCGATAGACCGCATCGGCATTGAGGTTGAATTCGCGCTGGACCTGATGCCCGAGGTTGAAATTGAACGGGCTCGCCGGCCCGAGCGAGGCGTTGATCGAATTGTTGAGGATGAACTGCGTGTCGTTGATCCCGTAAGACCCGCTGAGATCCCACGTGAAATTGGACGATCCCTTGCTGCGCAGCCCGGCCACGGCCTGCCCGTCATTGGCGCGGATGCCCTCGCGCGGGGCAAAGCCCGCCGGATAGATTTTGCGCAGATCGAAGCCGGGGAAGAAGGGCGCGCCCGGCTTGCCGAAGATATTGTCGTTCACCCCCGGGGTCGGGTTGCGCCAGTTGATGTCATTGGCGCCGCGCGTGCGGGCAAAGGTGCCGAAAGCGTAGAATTCGAGCGCCTCGCCGACCGGCGTCGCGGTATCGACCGCGAACTTCAGCGCCTTGAATTCCGGGTTGCCCCAATGCTGCACCGGATTGGGCACCGCGATCTGCGGATTGGCGGCCTGAAACGCGATCGCATCGGGGCGCTGCGCGGTGCGCGAGGTGGCATCGGAATCGCTATATTCGCCGGTCACGACGAGATGGCCGCCGCCCTGCAGCGCGAAGCCCGCACGTCCGCCGAGCTGCCATTGCCGGCCGTCGCCGCGATAATATTGCGAGCCCTGACCATAAGCCGAAAAGCCCGGCTTGGTATCGAGGATGATGTTGATCACCCCGGCGATCGCATCCGAGCCATATTGCGCCGAGGCACCGTCGCGCAGCACCTCGACATGGCTGATGTCGTAGGACGGGATCTGCGCGAGGTCCGCCGCCTGCGCGCCGCCCGCGCCGCCGTTGAGAAACGCCGAACGGTGGAAGCGTTTGCCGTTGACCATCACCAAGGTCATGTCCGGCGACAGCCCGTCGAGCGAGGCGGGGCGGACGAATTGCGGGCCGTCCGACGACGGCAGCCGCTTGACGGTGAAGGTCGGCACGAGCTGCGCGAGCTTGCTGTCGAGGCTGCTCGAAACGGTCGACTGGATCGTCTTGGCCGAAAAGACATCGACCGGCGACAGCGCGGTGAACTGGGTCTGCGCCTGCGACCGCGTGCCGGTCACGACGACCGTATCCTCGGTGTCGGCGGTGCTCGCCGCGGGGGCCGGTGCCCCGTCATCGGCCAGCGTGCCGGCATGCGCCACGGCTGGCACCGCCAGCAAAGGAAGCAGCGCAAGTGTGTTGAATCGCGCGTAAATCGACCGCTTCATAGCCCCATATCCCTCCCGGATGGTGAGCGCGGGGCTATGGCAGCGCTCAATGACGGTAAAACGACGCCATTGTTAAGGAAAAGAGAAAAGCCGAACTGCGCGCTCAGCCGCGGTGCGCCGCCGCGCAGCGCGCGTCGAAATCGCGCGCCAGCGCGGCAAGGCTGACCGCCCCGAGCCGCTCGATCAGCAACGCCTCGGCCTGATGCAAGGCATCCTCAAGCGCTTCGTTAACCACTTTCTCTACGGCACAGTCGGGATTGGAATTTTCGTTGCCGATGGCAAAGATGCGCGGGCCGCCGACCGCGCGGTGGACATCGAGCAACGACACGTTGGCGAGGTCCGTGGCCACCACCCAGCCGCCGCCATGGCCCTTTTCCGATCGCACATAGCCCGCCTCGCGCAACCCGGCCATCGTGCGGCGGACCACCACCGCATTGGTCCCCAGCATCCGCGCGATCGCGTCCGAGGTCAGCGGGGTCTCATGCCGCGCCATATGGAGCAGCACATGGAGCATACGGGAAAGGCGACTGTCGTTGCGCACCGCACGATCCTTTCCGCCACAACCGGGATTGGCAAGCGGCATGTATCACGATACTTTTAATGTTACGTGATTCGTGGAGTGCCGACAATGCAACAGTTCGAGAACCCCGCCCATTGGGACAGCGCGGCGCAGCATTATGAGAAAACCGCGCATCCCTTCACCGCGCTTTATGCGCAGGCGGCGCTGGCGCGCGTGCCGCTGAGCCCCGAGAGCCGGGTGCTCGATGTTGCTGCCGGCACCGGCGCGCTGGCACTGGCGGCGGCGCAGACCGGCGCGCAGGTGCTCGCGACCGACTTCTCGCCCGGGATGGTCGCGCGCATCGCCGTGGCCGGACTGCGCAATGTCGACGCGCGCGTGATGGACGGTCAGGCGCTGGCGCTGTCCGATGCGAGCTTCGACGCGGTCTTTTCGATTTTCGGCGTCATCATGTTTCCCGATTGGCGCAAGGGGCTCGCTGAAATGGCGCGCGTCACCCGGCCCGGCGGTACGGGCGTGGTCGCGACCTGGCAGGCGCGCGGCGCCGCGACCTTCCTGCTGCTTGGCCAGATCCGCCAGACTCTATTCCCCGAGCGCGCGGGGATGACGATGCCCGAAGCGGTGCAGGCGCTGAGCGCCCCGGAGGATTTTGCGCGCGCGCTGATCGCGGCGGGGTATCGCGATCCGCAGATCGAACGCGTGACCCACGACTATCAGCTCGATCTTGCCGCGCTGTCCGATCCCGACAGCCTGTTCGGCATGTCACCCGACTGGACGAGCCTCACCGACGCCGAAAAGGCCGAAGTCGTCGCCGAGGTGCGGCGGCTGGCGGGCGACCGCGCGATCCTTCCCATTCCCTCGACCGCGCTGATCGCGGTGGCGACGCGGTGACCCCGGCCGGTGGCGGTCAGGACGCCGCCACCGCCGCCTGTTGCGCGGCGAACCACGGCGTCAGGCGGCGCAGCGCCTCTTCGACGCGATCGGTCGACACCGCGAAGCTGAAGCGCATGAAGCGATGCCCCTCGACCGGATCGAAATCGACCCCCGGCGCGGTGGCGACCCCGGTATCGAGCAGCAGCCGCATGCAGAAATCCATGCTATCGTCGGTCAGATGGCCGATATCGGCATAGATATAGAAAGCGCCGTCGGGCGGCGCGATCCGCCGCAATCCCAGCGCGGGAAGCGCGGCGAGCATCAGTTCGCGGTTGCGCGCATAGGTGCGGATATGCCCTTCCAGCTCGTCGCGCTCGTCGAACGCGATCAGCCCGGCGTGCTGCGCCAGCGACGGCGGGGTGAGGAACAGATTGCCCATCCGCGCACGCGCCGCGTCGATCAGCTCGGGCGGCACCACCAGCCAGCCGAGCCGCCAGCCGGCCATGCTGAAATATTTGGAGAAGCTGTTGACGATCAGCGCGCCCGGATCGTCGCGGAGCATCGAGTGCGCCGGGCCGACATAGCTCAGCCCATGATAGATTTCGTCCGAGATGATGCGGATGCCGCGCCGGCGGCACACCGCGGCGATCGCCGCCATTTCCTCGGGCGCGATGATCGTGCCGGTCGGGTTGGCCGGGCTGGCGAGGATCAGCCCGTGCGGCGCGGGATCGAGCCGCTCGATCGCTTCGGCGGTGATCTGGAACCGCTCCGCTTCGCCGCAGGGGATTTCCACCGCCTCGAGATGCAGCGCGCGCACCGTGTTGCGATAGGCGACATAGCCGGGCCGCGCGAACGCCACCCGCTCGCCGGGCGCGAACACGCACGACAGAGCGAGCACCAGCGCGGGCGAGGCACCGCAGGTCAGGATGATCTGCTCGGGGTCGATCATCTGCCCCTGCGTTTCGGCATAATGCCGCGCGATCCGTGCCTTGAGCGCACCGCTTTCCCAATAGCCCATCGGATCATGATCGAGCACATGATGCGCCGCGGCGATCGCGGCGGCGGGCGCGCCGGTCGAGGGCTGGCCGAATTCCATATGGATCACCGAACGCCCCTCCGCGGTGAGGCGATGCGCGGTGCGGCTGATGGCGATGGCGTGGAACGGATCGATGAGAGCAGACATGCGAACCACTTAGCGCCCGTCGACGCGGAATGCGATACGATCAGTCGATCGCGCGAAGCGACACGACGAACAGGATGCTCGCACCGAGCGACGCCATTGTCCGCACATGGTTCCAGAAGGTCCAATCGCGCAGGTAGCGCGCCCAGATCTCCGCGCCGCCGCCACCCGACAACCGATGCGCGGCCAGCGCGTCGTTCAGCGGCACGTTGAACGCCATCGTCACCCCGAACATGCCGAAGACGTAGAGCGTCCCCCCGGCGAGCGCCGCCCAGCCCCACGGCGCCGACCAGTGAAACAGCGCGTAACCGGCCAGACCGACGG
Source organism: Sphingomonadales bacterium (assembly GCA_017304125.1). Classification (GTDB taxonomy): domain Bacteria; phylum Pseudomonadota; class Alphaproteobacteria; order Sphingomonadales; family Sphingomonadaceae; genus Sphingomonas. The sequence continues at coordinate 12,152 of JAFKLV010000371.1, read as the reverse complement.
CGACCAGCGTTGTGGCGAGAAACAGCGGCATGAACGGCGAGCGGACGATCTGCAGGTTGATCGCATTCATCGCGGCGATGCCGGCATCGGGCGCGAGGCGCGCGAACGAGGCCATGATGAAGGTCGAAAAGGCGAAATAGACCCCACTCATCACGCCGCAGCCGATCGCGGAAAACCACAGCATTCCCGGCACAAAGGCTCCACGCATCGCGATTCTCCCGCCAGTGACACAAACACGAGAATATCTCGTATTTTCAAAAGCGATATATTCTCGCATTTTGCCGGTCAAGCGGATAATGATCGCGGGCGATGGCTCGAAAAGATGCGAAACGAAGCGCGACGACGGCGACCCCGGAGGATTGGCGCGCCGCCCGACTGGTCCCGACCCAGCAGCGCAGCCGCGAGCGTTATGAACGGATTCTCGCCTGCGCCACCGACGTGATGGCGGAAAAGGGCAGCGATGCCTTTCGGATGAGCGACATCATCGAGCGGACCGGGATGTCGTTCGGCTCGCTCTACCAATATTTCCCCGACAAGACGGCGATCATCGCGACGCTCGCCGAGCGCTGCAACGCGATCGGCCACCAATGCGTCGCGAAGGAATTGAGCGGGCTCACCAGCATCGCCCAATTGCATGCGGTGCTGGGCGCGATCACCGACAGTTATTATCGCTTCTTCATCGACGAGCCGGCGGCGCGCGACATCTGGCAAGCGACCCAGGCCGACAGGATGCTGCAGCAGCTGGACGAGGAGGACGGTCGGCTGCTCACCGGGATGCTGATCGATGCGTTGCGCCCGCTTGCCGCGCAGGTGCCCGAGGAAATGCTCGCCGCCTTCGCGCAGGTGGTGATGGTGACGATGGCCGCGGCGGTGCGCCACGCAATCGCGCTGCCGGACCCCGATGCACGCCAGTTCCTCCTCGTTTTCGAGGCCATGCTGCCGAGCGACCTGCCACCGCAGATCTAGCGACATGACCACCCCGCGCAAAAACCTGTGGCAACCGCGGGCGACTTTCGGCTAAGCGCCCGCGCAGCATGATGACGGCAACCGCCCTTCTGACGATCCTTGCGACGGAGCGACTTAGCCCCGGCGCTTCGGTCGTGCAGGATCGGAGCAGCCGCATTCGAATTACGAGCTGCCGGACTCACTGATCCGGCACGCCGTCCGCGCCGCTGCACCGGCGCATCGATCATTCGAATGATGAGTGCTTTCCCATGTCTTATGCCGTGTCGCGCGCCGCATCCGCGCGCCTGAATCCCGTTGCCTTTGAAACCAAAGTGCCGCGCGAGCGGATCGTCACGCTGTCGGTTGCGACCGATCCGTGCCCGCAGGCGCTGATCCGCGTGCTCGGGCTGATCGCACAACATGGCGTCCTCCCGCTGTCGATCGAGGCGGTGCGGGGCGAGACCGCGCAGCATCTTGCGGTGGACATGGATCATCTGCCCGAAGCGGCGCTGACGGTGCTGGTGGCCAAGATCGAGGCGATCGTCGCGGTGCAATCCGCCACGGTGCACCCGGTCGAAAGACACCGGCTGCTCGCCTGAGCCCGGCCCCCTCCACTCCCCCCTCGCCACCCCGGCCTTGCGCCGGGGCGGTGAGGCACGCGTCTACGCTCACCTGCTGCAATCCTGCCGCAAGGACCGCCCCCCACCCCTCGCAATCTAATTTGATCATTGACATGATCGAAAAAGATCGAGATTGAACGATTGTGGAAAGTCGCCGTGTGAGCGATTCCGCCCGCCGGATGACCTGCGGAAAAACAAGAGTTCGAAGGATTCAGACGGGGAGGATCTATGAACACCGAAGTTCAGCCGCAGCATATTTCCAGGCGCGCCAAGCTTGCCGGCCTTTCGACGCTGGCGCTCGCCGTGATGCTGGCCTCGGCCGGCACCGCACAGGCGCAGACCGCCGCCGCGCCGGCCGATGCACTCGAAGCGCGGCTCGATTCCCAACCGGCCGAAAATCAGGCCGATGTCGTCGTCACCGGCACATTGCTGCGCGGGGTCGCGCCCACCGGCACCAATGTGTTCGGGATCACGCAGGACACGATCGTCGCGCGCGGCGTCAATTCGTCGAACGACCTGCTCGCCAAGATCCCGCAGGTCGGCAATTTCGGCACTATCCCGGTCGGCCTCGCCAATTTCGGGCTGCCGATCGTGCGCCCCAATATCCGTAACCTCGGCGCGTCGGGCGGCAACACCACCCTGGTGCTGCTCAACGGCCAGCGCGGGGTCGGCGCGGGCATCCTGCAGACCACGATCGATCCCTCGATCCTGCCGCCCGACGTGCTCGAGCGCGTCGAGGTGGTGCCCGACGGCGGCTCCGCGGTCTATGGCTCGGATGCGATCGGCGGGGTGATCAACTTCATCACCCGCAAGCGCTTCGACGGCATTTCCGCCAATCTGCGCTACGGCTTCATTGGCGACTATCGCTCGGTCGACGGCAATCTTACGGTCGGCAAGGATTGGGGCAGCGGCTCGCTCTACCTCTCTTATGCCTATGTTTGGCATAATGAGATCTATAATAAGGACCGCGACTATACCTCGCCCGATCTCCGCGCGAAGGGCGGCAGCGATTTCCGCGTCATCACCTGTGCCCCGGGCAATATTCAGATCGACCCGACGACCAACACCTTCTACCCGTTGCCGGGGCCCGTCGCGGGCCAACCCAACAGGGTTGCCGGCGCGCCCAACAAATGTGACCCGAATGCCAATGCCACTTTGTTCCCCCGCGAGCGGCGCAACTCGGTGTTCGGCTCGTTCACCCAGCGGCTCAACGACAGCGTCAGTTTCTCGGCAACCGCTTATTGGTCGCGGCGCGATACGATTGTGAGCGAGGCGCCGGGAATGATGTCGGGTACGATCTCGGTGCTCAACCCGTTCTTCCGCCCAATCGGCAGCGAATTCCAGCAAACTGCGTCATTTTCGTTCGCCGACGTGTTCGGCAATAGCTTGAAGAGCCGCCAGCGCTTCGAATCCTATGGCGTGACGCCGGGCTTCTCGTTCAAGCTCAGCGACAAATGGCAGCTTCGCGCCGAGAGCAATTTCGGCCGCAGCTACAATCAGGTACGCGAGGGTGGGATCGACACGACGACCGCCACGCTGGCGCTCGCCGGGCTGATCCCGGGTATGGCGCTCAACCCGTATACGCTTTCCGCCAGCAGCCCGGCCGCGCTCGCTGCGATCCGCAATTATGAGAATTACGGCGATGCGACACAGGAAATGGCCGATGGCCGGCTGATCCTCGATGGCTCGCTCGCGCAGCTTCCGGGCGGCGACGTGCGCCTCGCGGTCGGCGCCGAATATTATTACGCCGGGCTCGCCTCGCGGATCGCGCAAGGCGCGATCGGGTCTTATGCCAATGTTAAAACCTCGCGCACCTCGCGCGACGTGCGTTCGGCCTTCGGCGAACTGATGATCCCGCTGATCGGCCCCGAGAACGGCAGCCCTGGCTTGCGCGGGCTGCAACTTTCGGGCGCGATCCGCTACGACGATTACAGCGATCACGGCGGCACGACCAATCCGAAGATCGGGATCAACTACAAGCCGATCAACGATCTGACGATCCGCGGCAATTTCGGCACGTCGTTCAATGCGCCGAGCCTTGCCGATACCAGCAGCACCTCGGATTCGCGCGCGACCGCGCTGCCGTTCAGCCCGTTCCTCGCGCCGGGTACGAACCCGCTCAACCAGTTGCGCTCGACGGTCGTGCTGGCCGGGGGCAACCCCAAGCTGCGGCCCGAACGCGCGCACACCTGGTCCGCCGGGTTCGACTGGACGCCGAGCCAGATTCCCGGCCTCGCGCTCAACCTCACTTACTATAATGTGCGGTTCAAGGACGCGATCGGCCTCGTGCCGTTCACGCAGCCGACGATGTTCACCCAGCCCAATTTCGCCAGCTATTACATCATCAACCCCACGCTGGCGCAGGCCAAGGCGCTGGTCGGCAATCTGAACGTGGTCGGCGCGCCGAGCATCGACGCGCTCTATGCCGGGGGCAAGAGCCCGTACATCGTGATCGATGCGCGGCGGAACAATCTCGGCGCGGTCAATACTGACGGGCTTGATTTCAACCTCGCTTATGTCCGCAAGACCGGCTTCGGCGCGGTCAATGCGAGCATCGCGGGCACCTATACGCTCAACCGCAAATCGCAGGCGGTGGAGGGCGGCCCGTTCGCCGACGATCTCGCCAATGGCGTCGGTCGCCTGTCGTTCGTCGCCACGCTCGGCGGCAAGGCGGGCGGGTTCGTCGGGTCGACCTCGTTCAACTATAAGGGCGGTTTCCCGATCCTGCTCGTGCCGCAACAGACGCGGGTCGATGCATTCAAGACGGTCGATCTGTTCCTCGGTTACGACCTTGGCGAACATGGCTTCGTCAAGAATGCGATGCTGACGGTCAACATCGACAATGTGTTCGATCAGGCACCGCCGTGGCTCAACACCGCCGCCGCCTATACCAATGGCAGCACACTGGGTAGGCTCGTAACGTTCGGTATCCGAACCAAATTTTAAGGGGGTAGGTAAGCCGGTGTCATTTCCGTGGTCGGCCCTGACGATCGGCGCGGCGGCTTTGCTCGCCGTGGCCGCGGCCGCCGAGGGGGCCGATCCCGCCCCTTCGCGGCTGACGGTCGACTATGCCGGCGCGGCACTTGGCATCGATGATCCTGCACCGCGCCTCGGCTGGCAGCCGGTGGCGCGGCGGCAGGTCGCCTATCGCATCCGCGTCGCACGCAGCGCGGATGCGCTCGAGGCCGATCAATTGGTGTGGGATAGCGGCCGGATCGCCTCCGCCGCCAATGCGCAAATCCCCTATGCCGGCCCCGCGCTCGCCGCGCGGTCGCGCTACTGGTGGCAGGTCAAGACCTGGGACGCCGGCGGGCGCGAAAGCGGCTGGAGCCGGCCGGCGTGGTGGGAAATGGGGCTGCTCGCCCCGGCCGACTGGTCCGCGCAGTGGATCGCCGGGCCGGCGCGGCGCGACAATGACTGGAACGACGTCCGCTTCACCAGCGACCTGACGCTCACCGGTACTTCGATCGACCTGCTGTTCCGCGCGCGCGCCGCCGGCAAGACCTATGGCGAGGCCTATGTCTGGACATTGGCGGAGGAAAAGACCGGCGCGGTGCTGATCGCGCGGGTGCGGCATTATCCGGGCGGGAGCAGTTCGGGGGTCAAGCTCACCGAATTAAAGCGCGTGCCGCTCGCCGGCATCACGCTGAAGGGCGTCCGCCACCACATCACGATCACCGCGCGCGGCACGAGCATCGCCACCGCGATCGACGGCAAGCAGGTCGACCTCACCACCGACGCCGCACAGACCCACGGCACGATCGGCTTTTCCTCGCGCGACGCCAACGCCGCCAAAATCCACGCGGTCGAGGTGACCGGCACGGGCAGCCCGGCATTTGCGACGCGCTTTGCTGCGAACGACAATCCGTTCGTCGGCGGCACGGTCGAGGCCGACGGGCTGGCCGTCGCGGCCGGTGTGCCGAATATCGATATCGTCCTGCCGGTCGAATCCCCCGCCCCGCTGGTGCGCAAGGATTTCACGCTGCCGGCGAAGCCGATCGCGGCGGCGCGGCTCTATGTCGCGGGCGCCGGCTGGCCGCGGCTCCATCTCAACGGCGGCACAATCGGCGCCAGCGCGATGGCGAGCGGGTTCACCGCTTACGACAAGCGCGTGCTGTACCAGACCTATGACGTCACCGACCGCGTCCGCGCAGGGCGCAACGCGCTGGGCGCGGAACTGGGGCGCGGCTGGTATGGCCTCACCGATCCCAACGAATGGTATTTCAACGAGGCGCCGTGGCACGGCGAGCCCGCGCTCAAGGCGCAGCTCGAGGTGAGTTTCGCCGACGGCTCGCGCCAGACGATCGCCACCGATGCGAGCTGGCGGACAATATCCGGCCCGACGCGCAACGATTCGCTCCACCGCGGCGAGCGTTACGACGCGCGGCTGCTGCCGGTGGGCTGGGACACGCCCGGTTTCGCGGGCAAAGGCTGGGGCGCGGCGCAGCGGGTCGCGGGGCCGACGGGCGTGCTGCAGGCCGCCAATGTCGAGCCGATCGCACCGGTCGCGGAGGTCCGCCCGGTCTCGCTCAAGGAAGTGAAGCCCGGCGTCTGGGTCTATGATTTCGGGCGCATCTTCGCCGGCTGGAGCGCGCTCGACGTCAGCGGGCCACGCGGCGCCACCGTGTCGCTCGTCGCCAGCGAGCGCATCGGGGACGACGGGATGGTCGTCCCCGCCTCCGGGCTGATCGACGCGCAACTGCAAACCGACCGCTACACGCTCGCCGGCAAGGGCCGCGAACATTGGGAGCCGAGCTTCGGCTATCGTGGCTTCCGCTATGTCGAGCTGCGCGGCTTCCCCGGCACCCCGACGCTGGCGACGCTGACCGGCAAGGTCGCGCATTCGGCGGTCGCCACGGTGGGCAGCTTCACCAGCGCCAATCCGCTGCTCAACCAGATCGATCAGGCGGCGATCGCCACGATCCTCAACAATATGCACGGCTATCAGACCGATACGCCGACCTATGAGAAGAACGGCTGGACCGGCGATGCCCAGGCATCGGCCGGCGCGGCGGTGCGAAGCCTCGATGTCGCGCGCGTCTGGACCAAATGGCTGTCCGATTTCCCCGACGCGCAGGCGGCGAGCGGCGAACTGCCCGAGATCGTCCCGACCACCCCCTTCTACGGTTATGAAGGGACGCCGGGCTGGTCGTTCGTCTGGGGGCCGTCCACGCCGTGGGACGTGGCAGCGATGATCCTGCCGTGGGAATTGTATCAGACGCAGGGCGACACCCGCATCCTCGCGCGAATGCACGACATGCAGAAGCGGCTGGTCGACTATATCGCCACCGTCTTCAAGGCGCCGGACTATCGCCACAACACCGGGCTCAGCGAATGGAGCGCGCCCGGTCCGCTCGATATCTTCGCCACCAACAATGGCGGGATCGACGCGATCACCGTCGCCTATTTCTTCCACGAGGCGGATCTGCTGGCGAAATCCTCGGCGGTGATCGGCAATGCCGCCGATGCGGCCCGCTATGCCGCGCTCGCCGCCGATATCCGCCGCGCCTATAATGCGCGTTACTGGGATGGCGCGAACGGCTGGTATCGCACGCTCGACGACAAGGGCGCGGCCAAGGCGCCGACCCAGTCGCAGAACATCCTGCCGCTCGCCTTCGGGATGACGCCTGACGGGATGGAGCAGAAGGTCGCCGACACGATCGCACGCGATGTCGCGGCGCGCGGGCTGCGCGCCGGGGTCTATGGCACGCGCTACCTGCTCGAGATCCTCAGCGATTACGGCCATGCCGACCTCGCCTATCGCGTCGCGACGCGCACCGACGAGCCGAGCTGGGGCTATTGGCTCAAGAACGGACATCACACGATGCTCGAGGCGTGGACGCTCAAGGCGCGCTCACTCGATCATCATTATTTCGCGTCGATCGCGGACTGGATGCGCCAGCGGCTCGCGGGCTTGCGTCCCGGTGCGCCGGGCTATCGCAGCGTCGTGATCCGCCCCGAGATTCCCCGCGGGCTCGCCGCCGCCGCCGCGACGATGATGACGCCGCAGGGCGAGGCGCGCGCGGCGTGGCAGGTCGACAGCGGCCGGCTGCGCCTCACCGCGACGATCCCGCTCAACGCCACCGGCGAAATCTGGGTGCCGACCGCATTCGGCGCCGTAGGATCGGTGCCGGAGGGCGCGACGCTGCTGCGCACGACCGACGCCGCGACCGTCTATGCCACCGGCCCCGGCAGCTTCACCTTCGTCACCGAGGATCATCGATGAAGACCGTTTTGCCCGCGCTCGCTTTGCTGCTCGCCGCCGCCGCGCCGGCCGATCAGGCTCCGGTGGTGCGCACCGACAGCGGCGCGCTGCGCGGCGCGAGCGCCGACGGCATCGCCAGCTTCAAGGGCATTCCCTATGCCGCCGCGCCGGTCGGCGCGCTGCGCTGGCACGCCCCGACGCCGGTCGCCGCGTGGAGCGCCACGCGCGACGCGACCGGCTATGGCAATGATTGCGTCCAGTCGCGGATGCCGGGGGATGTCGCCAATACCACGCTGCCGATGAGCGAGGATTGCCTGTTCCTCAACGTCTGGACCCCGCAGCCGCGCGCCGGCGCCAGACTGCCGGTGATGGTCTATATCCACGGCGGCGGTTTCTCGACCGGATCGGGCAGCGCTGCGATCCTCGACGGCACGCGGCTTGCCGCGCGCGGCGTGGTGGTGGTGACGCTCAATTATCGCCTCGGCCGTTTCGGCTTCTTCGCCACCCCTGCGCTCACCCGCGAGGCGGCGGGCGCGCCGACCGGCAATTGGGCGCTGATGGACCAGATCGCCGCGCTCAACTGGGTCAAACACAACATCGCGGCATTCGGCGGCGATGCGGCGAACGTCACCATCTTCGGCGAATCCGCCGGCGGGGAATCGGTCGGCCGGCTGATGGTCTCGCCCGCCGCCAAGGGGCTGTTCGTCAAGGCGATCGCGGCCTCGGGCGGCGGGCGCGACGGCTGGCCCGATCTCGCCGGGGCCGAGGCGAAGGGCGTGGCCTTCGCGACCCGCGAGAATGTCGCGCCCGACAATCTCGCCGCGCTGCGCGCGCTCCCCGCCGACAAGGTGCAGGGCGGGATCAACCTGCTCAACGGCGACGAGGCGCATTATTCCGGCCCGATCACCGACGGCCGCATCGTCACCGGCGACACCGACACACTGCTCGCCGCCGGTGCGGCGCGCGGCATTCGCTATATCGTCGGCTCGAACAGCGACGAGCTCGGCTTCATCCCCGCGCCCTTCCTCAAGGCCTTTGCCGATAAGGCCAGCGCCGCGCTCGGTCCCGCCGCCGATCAGGTGCGCGCCGCTTATGGCTCGGCCGAGAATTACGAGCGTCACATTTCAAGCGACCTCACCTTCACCGAACCCGCCTTCTCGCTCGCAACGCGCGCGGCGACGGCGGGGGCGCCGACGTGGCTCTATCGCTTCGGCTATGTCGTCGAGGAAAAACGCGCCACCCTGCCCGGCGCGGTCCACGCGTCCGACGTGCCGTTCCAGTTCGACAATCTCGCCGCCGCCGGCATCACGCCGACTCCGGTCGATCTGGCGGCGGCAAAGCAGGTCGCCGATTACTGGACGCATTTCGCCAGGACGGGCGATCCCAATGGCGCGGGCCTGCCCGTCTGGCCGCGCCTCGCGCCGGCCACGCCGGTGATGCTGCGGCTCGCCGGCGACAAGACCGATACTGCTCCCGCCGATGCCCCGACGATCAGGGCGATCGCCGCCGCGCGTGATGCGGCGAAGAAGAAATGAGGAAGCCAATGATGCGTATCCTTGCCCAGTTGGCGGCGCTCGTCGCGCTATTCGCCGGCAGCACGACCGCTTATGCGCAACAGACGGTCCGGCTGTGGCCCAATGGCGCCCCGGGATCGATGGGCGCGATGCAGCCCGAGACCACCGCGACCAAGGCGCCTTATGGCCGCATCACCCGCAACGTTTCCGATCCGACGCTGACCGTGTTCGCGCCCGATCCGAAGCTCGCCAACGGCACCGCGGTGATCGTCGCCCCCGGCGGCGGCTTCCACATGCTGTCGATCGAGAATGAGGGCGATGGCGTCGCGAAATGGCTCAACAGCCTCGGCATCACTGCCTTCGTGCTGCGCTATCGCCTGCTGCCGACCACCGACAATTTCGGCATGGTGCTGTTCAGCCGGCTGATGAACCGCAAGTCACTGGTGCAGGCGATCACCCCGCTCCGCCCGCTCGCCACCGCCGACGGCGAGGAAGCGGTGCGCTACGTCCGCGCCAATGCGGCGAAATACGGGGTGAAGCCCAATCGCGTCGGGATGATGGGCTTTTCCGCCGGTGGCGCGGTGACGGTGTGGACGGTGATGGCCGCCAGGCCCGCCAGCCGCCCCGATTTCGTCGTGACGATGTACCCCGGGGTGGTCGGCGAGGCGCTCAACGTGCCGGCCAAGGCGCCGCCGCTGCTCGCCATGGCGGCGAAGGACGATCCGCTCGTCGGCAGTGATCCGGCGCGGGTGGTCGATGCGTGGAAGGCGGCGGGCGCGGAAGCCTCGCTGATCACTTTCCCCAATGGCGGCCACGGTTTCGGCATCACCAAGAGCGGCAAGACCTCCGACGCCTGGACCGGTCAGGCACAATCATGGTTCGCTGCCAAGGGATTGCTCCGCAAATGAACGCGCATTTCGCTACGCTCGGCGCGCTCGCCGCTGTGCTGCTCGCCTCGGGCAGCAACCCCGCGCCGGTCGCGGCAACCCAGCCCGGCGCCCCCGCCGGCGGCAGCTGCGCCGCGCTCAACGGGCTGACGCTCGCCGACGGCAAGGTGGTCGCGGTGGAGGAGGTCGCCAAAGGCGCGATGGTCGCGACCAAGGAGGGGAGCCCCGGCCTCCCCTCGCAGGCCTCCTTTTGCCGCGTCCATGCGACGCTCACCCCCACGCCGCGTTCATCGATCAAGGTCGAGGTGTGGCTCCCCGTCACCGCGGCGTGGAACGGCAAAATGCTCGGCGCCGGCAACGGCGGCTATGGCGGGAGCATGTTACTGCCCCAGCTCACGATGCAGGGCGCGCTGGCCAAGGGCTATGCCACGGTCGGCACCGATATGGGGCATGTCGGCACCGCCGATACCGACGCCAAATGGGCGCTCAACGAACCCGACAAGATCGTCGACTTCGGCCATCGCGCCAATCACCTCGCGGCGGGCGCGGCGCGCGCGGTGATCGCGGCTTATTATGGCGGCGCGCCCAAGGCGGCCTATTTTCAGGGCTGCTCCGACGGCGGGCGCGAGGCGCTGATGGAGGCGCAGCGCTATCCCGACGACTATGATGCGATCATTGCCGGCGCCCCGGCCAATGCGTGGACGCGGATGATGGCCGCCTTCATGACCGACGATCGCGCGGTCTTCGCCCGCCCCGAATCCGCCATCCCCAATGCCAAGCTCAAGCTGCTACAGGATGCCGCGATCGCGCAATGCGATGCGAAGGACGGGGTGAAGGACGGCGTGATCGACGATCCGCGCGCCTGCGGCTTCGACCCCGTCGTCCTGCAATGCAAAGCGGGCGACGAACCGTCATGCCTCACCGCCGGTCAGGTGACCGCGGCGCGCGCGCTCTATCACGGCGCGGTCGACGGCAAGGGGCGGAAATTCTTCCCCGGCTATAGGCCCGGCGCGGAAGCGGTACCCGGCACCTGGGACGTGTGGCTCACCGGCGCCAAGGCGCAGCACGGCGTGCTCGCCACCGAATTCTATCGCTACATGGTCCATTCCAACCCCGAATGGCAGCCGGCATCGTTCAGCTTCGCGCGCGATTATGCAGCGGGTCGCCGGCTCGCCCCGCTGCTCGACAGCGACAATCCCGATATCGGGCCGTTCCTCAAGCGCGGCGGCAAGCTGATCCTCTATCACGGCTGGAACGACGCCGCGATCCCGCCCGAAAATACGATCGCCTATTTCGAGGCGGTGACGAAGCGCCTGCCGGCCGAGGCGAAGAAATCGGTGCGGCTGTTCATGGCGCCGGGGATGTCGCATTGCCTTGCCGGCCCCGGCCCGAACGTGTTCGACGCGCTCGGCACGCTCGACAAATGGCGGCAGGGCGGCCCGGCCCCCGAGGCGATGACCGCGACCAAATTCGACAACGATCTGTTCGGCTATCTCGGCTTCCCGACCAAGCCGGTCCGCACCCGCCCGCTCTGCGCCTGGCCCAAGGTCGCGCGCTGGACCGGCACGGGATCGACCGACAACGCGGCCAATTTCACCTGCGTCGCGCCGGGAGCGAAATCGTGACCGTCACCACCAGCCACGTCCACGGCATCCAGACACCCCCGCTGATCGAGCATACGATCGGCGAGGCGCTGGTGCAGGCCGCCGCGCATTGCGGGGAGCGCGAGGCGCTGGTCTCGGTCGAACAGGGCATTCGCTGGACCTTCGCGGAGTTGCTCGATCGCGCCGATGCCGTCGCCGCCGGTCTCCTCGCGCTCGGGCTCGAGCCCGGCGAGCGGATCGGGATCTGGGCGCACAATTGCGTCGAATGGACCGTCACCCAATTCGCCGCGGCGCGCGCCGGGCTGGTGCTGGTGACGATCAACCCCGCCTATCGCACCAGCGAAGCGGCATTCACGATGGCCAAGGCGGGGCTGGCC
>JAFKLV010000327.1 GCA_017304125.1 Sphingomonadales bacterium | reverse complement strand
CGATGTCCGCGACCTGGAAGATCGGGGCGTCCTTGTCCTTGTTGATCGCGATGATCGTCTTGGAATCCTTCATCCCCGCAAGGTGCTGGATCGCGCCCGAGATGCCGACCGCGATATAGACTTCCGGGGCGACGATCTTGCCGGTCTGGCCGACCTGATAGTCGTTCGGCACATAACCCGCATCGACCGCCGCGCGGCTCGCGCCGACGCCGGCGCCGAGCTTGTCGGCGAGCGGCTCGATGATCGCGTGGAAATTCTCGCTGTTCTGTAGCGCGCGACCACCGGAAACGATGATCTTCGCCGAGGTCAGCTCCGGCCGTTCGGACTTGGCGATTTCCTGACCCTCGAAGGTCGAGAGCCCCTTGTCGCCGGTCGAGGCAACCGCCTCGATCGCGCCCGAACCACCCTCGGGCGCCGCCTTTTCGAAGGCGGTGCCGCGCACGGTGATCACCTTCTTGGCGTCCTTGGTCTGCACCGTGGCAATCGCATTGCCGGCGTAGATCGGGCGGGTGAAGGTGTCCGGCCCTTCGACCGACAGGATGTCGCTGATCTGCATCACGTCGAGCAGCGCGGCGACGCGCGGCGCGACATTCTTGCCGTTGCTGGTCGCGGGCACGACGAAGGCGTCGTGGCTCGCCATCAGCGCGGCGACGAGCGGCGCGACATTCTCGGGCAGCGCATGCGCGAAGGCGGCGTCATCGGCGACATGGACCTTGCCCACGCCGGCGATCTTGGCGGCCTGCTCGGCCACCGCGCCGACGCTTTGGCCGGCGACGAGCAGATGAACCTCGCCCAGCTTCGACGCGGCGGTCACCGCGGAAAGCGTCGCGTCCTTGACGGTGGCGCCGTCATGTTCGACCCAAACGAGCGTCTTCATTGGGCAACTCCCATCGCCTTGAGTTTCGCGACCAGTTCGTCGACGTCGGCGACCTTGACGCCCGCAGTGCGCTTCGGCGGCTCGACCACCTTGAGCGTGGTGAGGCGCGGGGTCACGTCGACGCCGTAATCGGCCGGCGACTTGGTGGCGAGCGGCTTGGACTTCGCCTTCATGATGTTGGGCAGCGAGGCATAGCGCGGCTCGTTGAGGCGCAGATCGGTGGTGACGATCGCCGGCAGCTTGAACGAATCGGTCTCAAGCCCGCCGTCGACCTCGCGGGTCACCTTGACGGTCTCGCCCGACACTTCGACCTTGGAGGCGAAGGTGCCCTGGCCCCAGCCGAGCAGCCCGGCGAGCATCTGGCCGGTCTGGTTGTTGTCGTCGTCGATCGCCTGCTTGCCGAGGATGATCAGCCCCGGCTGCTCTTCGCCGGCGATCTTGGCGAGCAGCTTGGCGATCGCCAGCGGCTCGGCCTTTTCGTCGGTCTGCACGAGGATCGCACGATCGGCGCCCATCGCCAGCGCGGTGCGCAGCGTTTCCTGGGCTTTCGCTTCGCCGATCGAGACGGCGACGATCTCGGTCGCGACGCCCTTTTCCTTGAGGCGAATCGCTTCCTCGACCGCGATTTCGTCGAACGGGTTCATCGACATCTTCACATTGGCGAGGTCGACGCCCGAGCCGTCCGCCTTCACGCGGGGCTTCACGTTATAGTCAAGCACGCGCTTGACCGGCACCAGCACCTTCATCGGCAGCATCTCCATTGGCGCGATTTTCGAACAGTGGTTCGCTAATGCAGCAGAATCGACGCAAGTCCAGCCCAATTGTCCTTTGCGCAGGGATAGGGCGGGGCCTGGCGCGGTTCAGCCGCGTAATATCATGATGCGGGATGCCGCGCGCATGCGAAATTCATTGCGTCAGCGAAACCGTGCCGGCGCCGAAAAATGCGGCATTGCCGTAACGGAGGCCGCGCCGCAGCACGGCGGGTCGAGCGGCATGGCCCTGCGCCGGGCACGGGCGGGATAAGAGATTCTAACATCGGACGCGCCCGCGAAGGCGCCGGGACATAAAAAAGGTCGCCGCGCATGCGACGACCCTTTTGCCGGATTGGCGTCCGCCGCGCCGCACCCCGAAGGCGCGACGCGGCGGGACGAATCACGCGGCCTTCTTGACCTCGGCGACGATTTTCTTCGCCGCGTCGCCCAGATCGTTGGCGGGAACGATCGCGAGGCCCGAGTTGGCGAGGATTTCCTTGCCCTGTGCGACATTGGTGCCCTCGAGGCGCACGACCAGCGGCACCGAGAGGTTCACTTCCTTCGCCGCGGCGACGATGCCCTCGGCGATGATGTCGCAGCGCATGATCCCGCCGAAGATGTTGACGAGAATGCCCTTCACCGCGGGATCGCTGAGGATGATCTTGAACGCCGCGGTCACCTTCTCCTTGGTCGCGCCACCGCCGACGTCGAGGAAGTTGGCCGGGAACATGCCGTTGAGCTTGATGATGTCCATCGTCGCCATGGCAAGCCCGGCGCCGTTGACCATGCAGCCGATGTCGCCGTCGAGCTTGATATAGGCGAGGTCGTACTTGGAGGCTTCCAGCTCGGCCGGATCTTCCTCGGTCTCGTCGCGCAGCTCGGCGAGATCCTTGTGGCGGAACATCGCATTGCCGTCGAAACCGACCTTGGCGTCGAGCACCATCAGCTTGCCGTCGTCGGTGACGGCGAGCGGGTTGATCTCGATCTGCGAGGCATCGGTGCCGAGGAACGCGTCATAGACCTTGCCGGCAAGGCTCTGCGCCTGCTTGGCGAGATCGCCGGTCAGCCCGAGCGCGGTGGCCACGGCGCGGCCGTGGTGCGGCATGAAGCCGGTCGCGGGGTCGACGTCGAAGGTGTGGATCTTTTCCGGCGTGTCATGCGCGACGGTTTCGATGTCCATCCCGCCCTCGGTCGAAACGACGAAGGCGACTCGGCCGGTGGCGCGATCGACCAGCAGCGCGAGGTAGAATTCCTTGGCGATGTCGACGCCGTCGGTGATGTACAGGCGGTTGACCTGCTTGCCGTGCTCGCCGGTCTGGATCGTCACCAGCGTGTTGCCGAGCATGTCGGTGGCGTGCGCGCGGACTTCCTCGGCGGTCTTGGCAAGGCGGACGCCGCCCTTGGCATCGGCCGGCAATTCCTTGAATTTGCCCTTGCCGCGGCCGCCGGCATGGATCTGCGCCTTGACGACATAGAGCGGCCCGGGGAGCTTCTTCGACGCTTCCACTGCCTCGTCGACCGTCATTGCGGCATAGCCTGCCGGAACGGGGACGCCGAACTTCGCGAGCAGTTCCTTCGCCTGATATTCATGAATGTTCATGGGATGCGTGGCCTCACCATATAGGAAACGGGC
>JAFKLV010000326.1 GCA_017304125.1 Sphingomonadales bacterium | reverse complement strand
AGGATGATCGCGCGCTGGGTCGGGCGCTCGACGAGGATCTGCTGGTGGATTTCGGCCGAGCCGTCCTCACGATCGATAAACTTCTCGGTCTCGATCGTGCTGGCATAGGGCAATTCGGCGTGGAGCTGGAGGTAGAGCTGCTCGCGCGTCACCTCCGCCGCCAGCGCGCGTTCGGTCGCGTCGGACACCTGGTCCTCGGGATAATGCCACGGCCCTTCCGGCATCGTGCGGGCCAGTGCGGCCTTCAGCTCGGGCACGCCGTCGCCGGTCGAGGCGCTGACGAAGAAGGTCTCGACGAACGGCGTGATCGCGTTGAGCCGCTCGGCATGCGCGAGCAGCCGCGGCTTGTCCGCGACATCGACCTTGTTGAGGATCAGGAAGCGCGGCTCGCGGCGCTCGGCGAGGCGCTTGGCGATTTCCACCACCTTGGGCGCGAGCCCGCCCTTGGCATCGACGACGAAGGCGAGCAGGTCAGCCCCCTCCGCCCCGCCCCAGGCGGCCGCGACCATCGCGCGATCGAGCCGGCGCTTGGGATCGAAGATGCCGGGCGTGTCGACCAGCAGCAATTGCGTCTCGCCGGTGATCGCCACCCCCAACAGCCGCGTGCGCGTCGTCTGCGCCTTGGGGCTGACGATCGCCACTTTCTGCCCGACGAGCGCATTGACCAGCGTCGACTTGCCGGCATTGGGCGCGCCGACCACCGCGATCAGGCCGCAATGCTGGGTCACGCGCGAATTTCCACGATCGTCACTTAATCTTCTCCAAAAGCGCCTTGGCCGCCGCCGTCTCCGCCTCCTGCTTGCTGCCCCCTTCGGCGACCGCTTCGGCCAGCTTGGGGATCGCCGCCTTCACCGTGAAGCGCGGGGCGTGGCCGGGGCCGGCGCGGTCGATCACTTCATAGACCGGCGGTTTGCGCTGATGCGACGCCGCCCATTCCTGCAGCGCCGATTTGGGATGCTGCGGCGCCACCGAGCCGGTAGCGATGCGATCCCCCCACAAGCGGCGGATCGCGTCGCGCGCCGCCGCCGGCCCGGCATCGCGATAGAGCGCGCCAAGCAGCGCTTCCATCACATCGCCCAGCACATTGTCGCTGTCGCTCGCACCGTCGTCGCGCGCCTGCTTGCCGAGCCGCAGGTGCGCCGGCACGCCCAGCCCCCGCGCCACCTCAGCGCAGACCGCGCCAGTGACGAGCGCGTTGAATCGCTTCGACAACGCCCCTTCCGGGTCGGTCGGAAAACGCTCGTACAACCATTCGGCCATCACCAGCCCAAGCACGCGGTCGCCGAGAAACTCGAGCCGCTCGTAATTGGCGTCGGATCGGCTGCCATGGGTCAACGCGCGCTCATAATCGGCGAGCGCGCCGGGCGGGTGGCCGAGCGCCTCGCTCAGCCAGCCGGCAAGATCGGTGGTATCGCTCAGAAGCCCCCCCCGATCCGGCTCCAGCGCGCCGCGGTCACCCAGGTCCACGGCAGCACCCAATTGGCCGAGCCGTCGGTCGACCAGAACAGCATCACCGCCTTGCCCTCGATATTCTCCAGCGGGACATAGCCAAACCCACCCGAGGCCTGGCTGAACCGGCTGTCTTCCGAATTGTCGCGATTGTCGCCCATCATGAAGACATGACCGGCGGGGACGGTGAACAATTCGGTGTCGTCGGCCACCGTTTGCCCCATGTCGAGCACCTCATAGGAGCGCCCGCCCGGCAGCGTCTCGCGGAAGCGCGGATAGCGGCACACCTGCTTGCCGCCCTGCACGTCCTGGAATTGCGGCATGCATTTGTCCGCGCCGTAATTGGGCGTCAGCGGCACGATGAAATCATCGATGCGCTGCTTGGGCACCGGCTGGCCGTTGAGGATCAGCACCCCACCTTTCATCTGCACCGTATCGCCGGGCAGGCCGATCACGCGCTTGATCACATCATGATCGTTGGCGGGCGGCCCGCGGAACACGACGGTGTCGCCACGCGTCGGCACGCCGCCGAACACACGCCCCGGAATCGGCGGGAAACCGAACGGCAGCGACCAGCGCGAATAGCCGTAATTCCATTTCGAGACGAACAGATAGTCGCCGATCAACAGGCGCGGCAGCATCGATTCGGATGGAATCGAGAAAGGCGCGAAGACGAAGCTGCGAAACAGCCAGACGATGATCGCCAGCTTGACGAGAAAGCGCAACGTATCGCCCATTTCCGATTTTTTGGCGGGCGCCTTGGCGGCGCTCGCCTTACCGATCGGCTGCGGGATATCGTCGGGCGGGGTGTCCTGTTCGGCCATGCGGCCGGGCGTTGCCCAAGCACGCGCGCGCGTCAAGCCGCTGGCGCACGGAACCGCGTGTCGGTAACTGCTGTTCCAGTTGAGTACAGGAAGGCGGACTATGGCGGACTGGTCGACGATCGCGGCGTTGCCGCAGCACAAGCTCACCCAATTGTTCGATGCGGATGCCGGGCGGCTGGGCCGGCTGTCGCTCGATGTGGCGGGCATTCATTTCGATTTTTCCAAGACCCATCTCACCGCCGAGATGGTCGCGGCCTTCGACGCGCTGGCGCGGGCGAGCGATCTCGCCGGCAAGCGCGAGGCGATGTTCGGCGGCGCGCACGTCAACGTCACCGAGGATCGCCCGGTCGAGCACACCGCCGAACGCGGCGAGGGCAATCCCGAGAGCGTGCGCCGCGCGCGCGGCTATCACGCCCGGATGCGCGCCCTGGTCGATGCGATCGAGGCGGAGGCGTTCGGCCCGGTGCGGCATATCCTGCACATCGGGATCGGCGGATCGGCACTGGGGCCGCATCTGCTGGTCGATGCGCTCGGCCGCGAATCGGATCGCTACGACGTCGCGGTGGTCTCCAATGTCGACGGCATGGCGCTGGAGGATGTGTTCAACCTGTTCGATCCCGCCGCGACCTTGATCGTCGTCGCCTCCAAGACCTTCACCACCACCGAAACGATGATGAACGCCGAGAGCGCGATCGCGTGGATGACCGAACATGGGGTCGAAGACCCCTACGGCCGCGTCGTCGCGTTGACCGCCAGCCCCGACAAGGCGATCGAATGGGGCGTCGACGAAACCCGCGTGCTGCCGTTCAGCGAGGGCGTCGGCGGGCGCTATTCGCTGTGGTCGTCGATCGGTTTCCCCGCGGCGATCAAGCTCGGCTGGGACCAGTTCGAGGAATTGCTCGAAGGCGCAGCGGAGATGGACCGCCATTTCCGCCTGTCCGCGCTGCACGAGAATGCCCCTGCCCTCGCCGCCTTCGCCGACCTTTATTACACTC
>JAFKLV010000325.1 GCA_017304125.1 Sphingomonadales bacterium | reverse complement strand
CCGAGCACGATGCCGCCGGCCTTGTCCTTCAATTCGCGCACGATCCGCTCGGCCAGCTTGGGGCCGACGCCATTGGCGCGCGCGACCATCGCCTTGTCCTGCGCGGCGATCGCGCGGCTGAGATCGGCGGGTTCGAGCGCCGACAGGATCGCCAGCGCCACCCGCGCGCCGACCCCCTGCACCCCGGTGAGCAGCCGGAACCAGTCACGTTCCTCGGCGCGTGCGAAGCCGACGAGGCGGATGAAATCCTCCCCGACCAGCATCTCGGTAAACAGGATGCACGCCTCGCCGACCGGCCCGATCGCCGCCAGCGTGCGCGACGAGGCGCCGACGAGATAGCCGACCCCGCCCACGTCGATCACCGCATGATCGACGCCGGTTGCTTCCAGCCGGCCCTTGAGATGCGCGATCATGAATCGCAGCGGGGAATAGAGGTGAGGCACGCGCGCATGGCCGGGACATAACCGGAACAGGCGGGCGGCGGAAGCGGGTTTTAACGGGCAGCATCGCGTATGATCGCTGCGCCGCGCCGGTCGATCGTTATGATTACAATGGTTTACTAGCCATTGAGCGGCGGTGAAGGCATCTCTGCCGACGTAGTGAGTTCAACTTTGCCCCCGGGAGTATATGGGCGGCACCCCGCCGGTTCGCGCCGGCGGGGTTTTTTGTGTGGGTGAGGTGGCACCTTCTTCCCCTCTTTCTCCCCTCCCTTGAACAAGGGAGGGGGCGGGGGTGGGTTGGTGTGGGGATACCGGCGCGCGCGCCTCATACCCACCCACCCCCACCCCCACCCCCAGCCCCTCCCTTCACGAGGGAGGGGAGAGAGAACAATTCAGATAATTCCCGCGCGCCGGCTGGCGAGGTGATGCGCATGGGTGATCGCCACCGCCAGCGCGTCGGCGGCATCGGGGCCGGCGATCTTGGCGCCGGGCAACAGCCGAGCGACCATCGCATGGACCTGCGCCTTTTCGGCATTGCCGACCCCGACCACCGCTTTCTTGACCAGCCGCGCGGCATATTCGCCCGGCTCGATCCCGGCGCGTGCGATCGCGAGCAATGCGACCCCGCGCGCCTGCCCGAGCTTGAGCGTCGATTGCGGATTGGCGTTGACGAACACCTCCTCCACCGCCGCCGCATCGGGCGCATGATCGACGATCAGCGCGGCGAGCACCGTATCGAGATACGCCAGCCGCCGCGCGAGCGGCTCGCCGGCGTCGGTCGAAATCTTGCCGTTGGCGATATGCGACAGCCGGTTGCCCTCCGCGCGGATCACCCCCCAGCCGGTCGTGCCGAGCCCGGGATCAAGGCCGAGGATGATCAAAGGAGTCAGCCCAGCTTTTCCATCACCTCGTCGGAGACTTCGTAATTGCCCCATACCTGCTGGACGTCATCGTCGTCGTCGAGCGTGTCGATCAGTTTGAACAGGGTCGCGGCATCGCCTTCGTCGACCTGCACCATCGTCTGCGGCCGCCAGGCGAGCTTGGCGCCTTCCGGCTCGCCGAGCACCGGCTCGAGCGCGCGCGCGACTTCGTGGAGATCGGCCTGCGCGGTCCAGATCTCATGCCCGTCCTCGCTCGACTGGACATCCTCGGCGCCCGCTTCCAGCGCCGCCTCGAACACCTTTTCCGCGTCGCCCGCGCTTGCCGGATAGTTGATCAGCCCCATGCGATCGAAACCGTGGCTCACCGAGCCCGACGCGCCGAGATTGCCGCCGTTCTTGCTCACCGCGGTGCGCACATTGGTCGCGGTGCGGTTGCGATTGTCGGTCAGCGCCTCGATGATCAGGCTCACCCCGCCGGGGCCGAAGCCCTCGTAGCGGACTTCCTCGTAATTCTCCGCATCGCCGCGGGTCGCCTTGTCGATCGCGCGCGCGATATTGTCCTTCGGCACCGACGCCGCCTTGGCCGCGTTGACCGCGGCGCGCAGTCGCGGGTTCATGTCGGGATCGGGCGTGCCCATCTTCGCCGCGACGGTGATTTCGCGGCTGAGCTTCGAAAAGGCCGCCGAGCGCTTCTTATCCTGCGCGCCCTTGCGGTGCATGATGTTCTTGAATTTGGAATGGCCTGCCATGGGGACTCCGAAAATCTGTGGCGGCCCCTCTAGGACGGATCGGCAATCAGCAGAACCCGATTTTTCCCGTCCCCCCTTGCACCGTCATGCCGGGCTCGACCCGGCATGACGGCTAAAAACTGCAAGTCGCGCGCGATGGCATAAGCGGTGGCGTGGCGCTATGGCAGCGCGGATGACCCACGATCCCTTCGCTTTATTCGATACTTGGTACGCCGAAGCGCGCGCGAGCGAGCCGAACGATTCCAACGCGATGGCGCTGGCAACCGCCGATGCCGAAGGGCGTCCGTCGGTGCGGATGGTGTTGCTCAAGGGGCATGGCCGCGACGGCTTCGTTTTCTATACCAATCGTGAGGGGCGCAAGGCAGGCGATCTCGCCGCCAATCCGCATGCCGCGTTGCTGTTCCACTGGAAGTCGCTGCGCCGCCAGATCCGCATCGAAGGCGCGGTGACGCTGGCGAGCGATGCGGAGAGCGACGCCTATTTCGCGACGCGCAGCCGCGATTCGCAGCTCGGCGCCTGGGCGTCGGATCAGTCGCGCCCGCTCGATGCGCGCGCCACGTTCGAGGCGCGCTTCGCCGCGATGGAAGCGCGCTTCGCGGGGCAGGACGTGCCGCGGCCGTCCTTCTGGGGCGGCTATCGCGTCGTCCCCGAGCGGATCGAATTCTGGCAGGATCGCGCCCACCGCCTGCACGAACGCCGGCTGTTCCTTGCCGACGGCGCCGACGGGTGGAGCGAAGGATTGCTCTACCCATGACCGGCGAGGAACGCCGTCGCATCATCCCACTGGCGATGCGCGCCGCGCTCGCCAGCGTGGCGATGGCGACCGCGTTGCTGCTGCTCAAGGGCTATGGCGCCTGGCATACCGGATCGGTGGCGATGCTCGGCTCGCTCGCCGATACCGTGCTCGACCTGCTCGCCAGCCTTGTCACGCTCTATGGCGTCAAGCTCGCCGCCGAGCCGGCCGATCACGATCATCGCTTCGGCCACGGCAAGGCGGAGGCGCTCGCGGCGTTGTTTCAGGTCATGCTGATCACCGCCTCCGCCTCGGCGATCGCGTGGCGCGCGATCGTCGCGCTGCGCAATCCGGAGCCGACCCACGACGCCGGGCTTGGCATTACCGTGTCGGTGCTGGCGATCGCTGCGACGCTGGTGCTGCTGTGGTATCAGCGGCATATCATCCGCCGCACCGGATCGATCGCGATCATGGCCGACAATCTGCATTATC
>JAFKLV010000324.1 GCA_017304125.1 Sphingomonadales bacterium | reverse complement strand
GGCTGAGGCGCTGGCGGCGGCGCCGTCGCCGGGCGAACAGGTCGCGCTCGCCGCGCCGTTCGTCCCGCGCCGCATATTCGGGGCGGCGTCCAATTATATCGAACATGCCGAGGAGATGCAGACCAAGCTCGCCGCCAAGGCGGAGAGCCAGCCGTACATCTTCCTCAAGACCGTCGAGAGCGTGATCGGGCCGGACGAGACGGTGGTGATCCCGCCGCAGGTCGAGCGCCCCGATTGGGAGGTCGAGCTGGGGGTGGTGATCGGCCGCGCCGGGCGCAACATCGCCGCGGCCGACGCCTTCGATCACATCGCCGGCTATACGATCGTCAACGACGTATCGGCGCGCGACAAGACGCGGCGCACCGACTTTCCGTTTTCGCACGACTGGTTCCGCGGCAAGAGCTTCGACACCTTCACCCCGATCGGGCCGTGGTTCGTGCCGCGCGATTGCCTCGGCGATCCGCACGACATCCGGCTCGGGCTCACCGTCAACCAAGCCGCGATGCAGGACGGCAATACCGCCGAGATGATCTTCGATTGCTTCGAGCAGATCGCCTATCTCTCGACGATCCTCGAACTGAAGCCCGGCGATCTGATCGCCACCGGTACCCCCGCCGGGGTCGGGATGGGGCGCGGCGTGTTCCTCAAGCACGGCGACGTCATGACCGCCTGGGTCGCGGGGATCGGCGAGCTGCGCAATCCGGTGCGCGCCGGGTGAGACGCGCGACGCTCCTGCGGATGATGCCGGGGCTGGCGGTGATCGCCGCGATCGCCGGGGTCACCTTGGTCTCGGCGCTGCGGCCCGAGCCGGTCGCGCAGGCGGCGGGCGGCGCGGCGCTGACCCCGGTGCGCTTCAACATGAGCTGGCTGCCGCAGGGCAGCATGGCCGGCGTGTTCGTCGCGATCGACCGCGGCTATTATGCCGATGCCGGGATGCGCGTCGCGGCGATGCGCGGGTTCGGCGGCACGCGGACGGTCAACGAGCTTGACCGCGGGATGTTCGAATTCGGCTATGTCGATCCGCTGAGCGTCGCGACCAATCGCGCGGGCGGCGGGCATGCGCGGCTGGTCGGCGGCATCAACATGCGCTTTCCCGCCGGTGCCTGCTTCGTGCGCGAGCGGCATCGCATCGCCACCCCGGCCGATCTCGCCGGCCTCACCTTCGGCGCGGGCTCGAACAGCGCGGTGCAGACCTTGTTGCCGGCATGGCTGCGCCAGAATGGCGTCGATCCGGCGCGGGTGCGGCAGATCCAGCTCGATCCGGCGGTGGTCGTCGCCGCGCTGATCGAGGGCAAGGTCGATGCCGCCGAATGCTGGCTCGGCAATTCGATGGCCCTGTTCCAGAAGCGCGCCAGGGCGGCGGGGCTGACGATCGGGCGGATCGATTATGCCGATTTCGGCTTCGACGTGTACGGCAGCGGCATTGCGACGCGCGACGCGCTGATCGCGCGCGACCCCGCTCTGGTGCGGCGCTTCCTCGCCGCGACCTATCGCGGCTATGCCGATGCGGCGCGCGATCCCGATGCGGCGCTGGCGATCATCCGCCGGCATTTCCCGCTGCTCGACGCCGCCGTCACCCGTCAGCAGATCGTCGAGACCGCCGCGTTGATGGCCGGCCCTCATCGCTTCGACCCGGCGCGCATCGCGCGGACGGTCGATTTCCTCAAGGCGGCGCACCGCCCCGGTGGCGATGAGCCGACCAGCGCTTTGTTCACCAACGATTATCTAGCTGAAAAGGCAGTGCCATGACCGAGGATGCGCTCCACTATCGGCCGCGCCCGACCAAGCTCGGGCATCTCGTGCTCAAGGTCCGCGATATCCAGCGGTCGCTGGCCTTTTATACCGAGGTGGTCGGGCTGACCGTGTCGGACTGGATCGGCGACCATATGGTGTTCCTGCGCTGCGGCGTCGATCACCACGATCTCGCCTTGCTGCAATTGCCGCCGGGGCATCAGGCGGCGCCCGCGGGCCTCTATCCGTCGGTCGAGCATTTCTCCTATCGCGTCGAATCGATCGCGGAGATGGAGCAGATCACCGCGATGCTGGTGGCGCGCGGCGTGGAGATCGATCGCGGGCTGGGGCGCCACGGGCCGGGGGCGAACACCTTCATCGTGTTCAAGGATCCTGACGGCAATAATGTCGAATTCTATTCGGACATGACGCAGATTCCGCTCGATCAGCCGCACGAGGCGGCGGTGTGGGACGGCGGCATTCTGGAAACCTTCGACCGCTGGCGGCTGAAGAAATTCGTCGTGCCGCCGCCCGCGCGCATCCTGCCGCTATTGGACCGCGACGGGGGCGAGAAGTGAGCCGCGCCAAGGATATCGGCATCACGATCCTGTTCTTCGCCGCGCTACTGCTGATGTGGGAATATGGCGTGCGCGGATCGGGGGCGAAATCCTATCTGCTCGCCCCGCCGAGCGCGATCCTCGGCGAATTGTGGCACTCGCGCGCCGCCCTTGCCGACGGTACGCTCAAGACGCTGACCGAGGTGTTCTGGGGCTTCCTCGCCGCGCTCGCGGTCGGGGTGCCGGTGTCGGCTTTGGTGTTCTTCTCGAACGGCGCGCGGCGCACCGTCTATCCCTTGCTCGTCGCGCTGCAGAGCATTCCCAAGGTCGGGCTGGCGCCGATCCTCGTCGCCTGGCTCGGCTATGGCCTGTCGTCCAAGCTGACGATGGCGTTTCTGTTCGCATTCTTTCCGATCGTCGTCGCCGGCATGGGCGGGCTCGCCAGCACCCCCGCGCATCTCGAGGAGCATTTCCGCGCCTTGCGCGCGACGCGCTGGCAGACCTTCTGGCGGCTGCGCTTGCCGTGCGCGCTGCCGGCGTTCGTCGACGGCTGCAAGGTGGCGATGCCGCTCGCGGTGATCGGGGCGATCGTCGGCGAATTCGTCGGGTCGAACGACGGGCTCGGCAATCTCATCCTCACCGCGTCGGGCGCGGGCAATACCGCGCTGACCTTTGCCGCCTTGCTGACGGTGACATTGCTGTCGCTGCTCTTGTTCTACGGGGTCGAATATTGGGAAAGGTTCGTGTGGTGGCGCGCGGCGTGACGGCGGCGATCGCGATCGAAGGCGTCGCCAAGACCTTCGCCGGGCGCCCTGTGATCGCCGGGGTGAGCGCCAGCATCGGCGACCACGAATTCGTCTCGGTGCTCGGTCCTTCGGGGTGCGGCAAGAGCACCTTGCTGCGGCTGATCGCCGGGCTGGAGCCGATCGACGGCGGCGAGGTCCGGTTGTTCGATGCGCGGGTCACCGCGCCGGCCGCCGATGTCGGGTTCGTGTTCCAGACCTCTAACCTGCTG
>JAFKLV010000323.1 GCA_017304125.1 Sphingomonadales bacterium | reverse complement strand
GCGGGCCCGCGCAGGCGGCGATAAGGGGTTGGATGGATGGGATGGCGAGGCGGACCGAGGTTAGAGGGCGGCCGCGAGCCCCGTCAACGCGATTTCCTGCGGCATGCGATGAATTCTTTTCATGCACGGCGGGCGCGCGCCCGCGGGGCGCGATCGGTGCCAAAATGCCGGTGCGCGCCATGCGCTTCTCCGGACGACCTTACGCGATACCGCCATGGAATTGAAGCAACTCAGAGCGCTGCAGGCCATCGCCGACACTGGCAGTTTCGGCGAGGCGGCGGCCCAGCCCAGGACCGTGCCGCCGTCGACCGTGATGTTGCCCGCGCCGGCGATCGACAGCGCGCTCGTTTCGGCGGCGAGGCGGCCGATCTTGATATCGCCCGCGCCGGCCAGCGAGCCGTGGAAATCGCCACCGTCGATCCGGTCGATCGTCAGGTCGCCCGAGCCCGCGAGCGTGCCCGCGCTGATCCCCGGCCTCGCCACGAACACTTTGATCTTGCCGCTGCTGACCGGGAACCAGCTATGTTTGCGGCCGATCCGCAGCTTGTCGCCCTCGCGCGCGATCACCAGTCGATCGAGCGCGGAAGAATCGCCCTCGGCGCGGACCGAAAAGGCCGAGCCGACGCGCACGTCGACATCGTCCGGCCCGCGCAATTCGACCGCGGTGAAGTCGCTGGCGGCATAAGTGCGCGCCGACCCCGAGCCGCTCGCCGGGATGGCGTTGCGCGCGTCGATGCTGTCGCCGCTGTTGCACGCGGCCAGCGGCAGCAACAGCGAAAGGGCGAGGATACGCATGGGGGGAAGGTCTCCTGTGTATTACTTGGATAATACTCCTTTGGCCGGGCGAGGCAAGTTGTGTTGGTTAACGCCGGCGCAAGGCCTGCCGCCGCCCGGCCCGCGCCGGAAGCGACGGTGGGCTTAGGCGATCAGTTGCCGCAGCGTGCGCGGCCACTGCCGACGCGGCTCACCGAGCAACGCGCGCGCGGGCCGAGATCGGCGTCGCCGCTGCCGGCGATCGAGACATTGGCATTGCCCTCGACCTGTGCGCGGACCCCGCCCGAACCGGCGATCGAGACCGTCGCGCCGCGCGCGCGCAGCCGCTCGCCGGCGAACCGGCCCGAGCCGCCGATATTGACCTTGAGATCGCCGGTGGTGCCGCCGGCGACGATCGAGCCGCTGCCGCCGATATCGCCGCTCAGCCGATCGACCGCGACCGTGCCAAGCATCAGCGACCCCGACCCGCCGACCGCTGCGTCGAAGCGCCGCCCGTTGACGCGATCGACCTTGATCCCGCCGCTGCCGCCGATGTTCGCGGCCTCGATGCGCGGCATCGTCACGACGAAATGCACCCCGCGCGCGAGGTTCTCATCGCGCGACCGGCCGCGATAGCGGCGCTCGATCTGCAGCGACGATCCGTCGCGGGTGACGCGGATATCGTTGAACGCCCGTGCCGGCCCGGTCGCGCGCACCGAGAAACCGGGGCCGACGCGCACGTCGACATTGGCGGGCAGCGCGAGGCTGACCGCGGTGAAACCGTCGATCGGATAGACCAGAGCCCCGCCGGCATTGCGCGGCGCCACCCCCGGTCCGCGATCGTCACCCCATTGCGCGGTGGCGGCGCCGGTGAGCGCGAGGGCCAGCGGCAGGGCGAAAAAATAGTGGCGCATCAGGACTCTCCTCGGTGTGTTGACGGGTCAATACACCAAGGGATTACACGCGTAAACGAAAAAGGGGCCGCCCGTCGCCGGGCAGCCCCTCAATTCACCGGATCGGGTGGCGGCGCTCAGGCCGGCACCTTCTCCTTGTTGTAGATCGCAGCGGCCTTGCGGAGAATCTCGAGGATCTTCTCCTGTGCGGCGCCTTCGTCGATCTGTTCCATCGCGGCCAGTTCGCGGGCGAGACGGCTGGTCGCGCCTTCGAAGATCTGACGCTCGGAATAGCTCTGCTCGGGCTGGTCGTCGGCGCGGAACAGGTCGCGGACCACTTCGGCGATCGACACGAGGTCGCCCGAGTTGATCTTCGCTTCATATTCCTGCGCCCGGCGCGACCACATGGTGCGCTTGATCTTGGGCTTGCCCTTCAGCGTCTCCATCGCCTCGCGCATCGTCTTGTCCGACGAGAGCTTGCGCATGCCGACCGACTCGGCCTTGTTGGTGGGGACGCGAAGCGTCATCTTTTCCTTTTCGAAGCGCAGCACATAGAGCTCAAGCTGCATGCCGGCGATTTCCTGTTTCTGCAGTTCGATGACCCTGCCGACCCCGTGCTTGGGGTACACGACATAATCACCGACATCGAAATGCAGAGCCTTGGCAGCCATTTAGGGGCCTTTCGTCAGGACAGTCCCGCCACCAGCGCGGTGTAAGCCACGTAGCGTTTCGGACGGGAGGGTAAGGGTTGGACATCTCCACGGCCGCGCGGTTCGAACCGGCCGTCTTGGGCCTATATAGCAGGCCTGTAACAAAATTGCCAGCATCACCGCGACAGTGATGCTGGCCTGTTTCTTTCAGCGATGTCGAGACGCCGGCCGCAGCGGCCGGCGCGCGTCTGGCTCAGTCGCCCGCGCCGGGCTCGGCCGAGAAATATTTGTCGTACTTGCCCGTCTCGCCCTTGTGCTCGTCGGCATCGGCCGGGGTCTGGTCGCCCTTGCGGGTGACGTTGGGCCATTGCGCCGAGAAATTGGTGTTGAGCTCGAGCCACTTTTCGAGACCGCTCTCGGTGTCGGGCAGGATCGCCTCGGCCGGGCATTCGGGCTCGCACACCCCGCAGTCGATGCACTCGCTGGGGTTGATGACGAGCATGTTCTCGCCCTCATAGAAACAGTCGACCGGACACACCTCGACGCAATCCATGTACTTGCAGCGGATGCAGGCGTCGGTGACGACATAGGTCATTGCCGGATAACTCCCCTCGGACGGACTAACGCGCTGCTATGCCGCGCGATCCGCATCGTCAATCGTTCCCGGCTTGCTGCGAGTTGTTATCAGTAATCAGCTCCTGATAGCAGGCGCGCCCCTCGGCTGGCGGGCCGCGCCGCGCGGGGAGCTTTTCGACGCGCAGCGCGCGGACGCGGCCGTGGTGCGCGAAGGTCAGGATATTGCCGACGCGCACCGCGGCGGCGGCGCGATCGACCGCGCGGCCGTCGATCCGCAAATGCCCGTCGCCGGCCATTTCCTGCGCCAGCAGCCGCGTCTTGACGATCCGCGCGAACCACAAGAAGCGATCGAGCCGCATCGCGCCGGGCGACGGTGCTTCAGCCACGGCGCAGCCCGGCGAAGGCGGCGGCAAAGGCATTGTCGCGCGGCGGCGGGGCCGGCTCG
>JAFKLV010000322.1 GCA_017304125.1 Sphingomonadales bacterium | reverse complement strand
TGCCGCCGCGCTGGTAGCTTTCCAGCTTGGTCATGTCGACGCCGTTGGTCGCGAACCCGCCCATCGCCTTGTAGAGCGCGGCGGGGATATTCTTCACCTCGAAGATGAAGGTCGTCATCCACGGCCCGACGCCGACCGCCGAGCGACCGCCGCGCGCGAGGATCACGAAGCGCGTCGTATTGTGATCGGCGTCGGCGATATCGTTGGCGAGCAGTTTCAGCCCGTAAATGTCCCCCGCCGGCGGCGGGGCGAGCGCGGCGGTGGTCGCCTCGCCGATCTCCGCGACCATTGCCGCGGCGCCAGCGGTGTCGGGATAGGCGAGCGGCTGGATATCATGCGCCTTGAGCCAGTGGCGGCATTGCCCCAGCGCCTGCGGGTGGCTCATCGCCTCGCGCACCTCGTCACGCGTGCCGAGCCCCATCAAGGCGTAGCGGATCGGCAGGAAATGCTCGCCGGTGATCACCAGCCCCGATTCGGGGAGCAGGAAGTGGATGTCGGCGACGCGGCCGTGGAGCGAATTTTCGATCGGGATGATCGCATGCGCGGCGCGACCGTCCTTCACCGCGTCGATCGCATCCTCGAATGCGAAGCACGGCAGCGGCAGCCCGTCGGGGAAGGCTTCCTTCGCCGCGACATGGCTATTGGCGCCGGGCGCGCCCTGAAAGGCGACCGCGCGCTCGGGATCGGCGGCGGCTGCCGCGGTCATGGCGGCGACGATCGGGCGGGCGGGGGCGGCGAAATTCTCCATCGCGGCGCGCGTTAGCCGGGTTTGTTTCGGACGCAAAGCGCCGCTTGCGGTCGCAAGCCGGCTTTTCTATGGGGTTTGAGATAAATTTCAGGGGCTGCTTCGCGACATGAATGATCGGAACAACACCATTGCGGGCTGGGTGCTGGCGGCGTGTGGCGCTGCACTGGGGTTGTCGATCGTCGGCGGGATGGTCTTCCATTCCGAACATGTCGAGAAATTCGGCTATCCGGTCGAAGCAGCGGACGACACCGGCGGCGCCGGTGGCGAAGCCGCGGCGGTGCCGATCGCGGCGTTGCTGCCCAAGGCCGATGCCGCCAAGGGCGCGGAAGTGTTCAAGAAGTGCGCCGCGTGCCACACGGTGAATCAGGGCGGCGCCAATGGTATCGGCCCGAATCTCTATGGCACGCTGGGCGAGGGCGTTGCCGAGGGCAAGGCCGGCTTCGCTTTCTCCGACGCGCTGAAGAAGACCGGCGGCAAGTGGGACTTTGACAAGATGAACGCGTGGCTCACCAGCCCGCGTAAGTTCGCCCCCGGCACCAAGATGACCTTCGCTGGCCTGTCGAAGCCGGAAGATCGCGCCGACGTGATTCTCTATCTCAACACGCAGGGTTCGAACCTGCCGCTCCCGGCCGCGCCGGCCGCCGACGCCAAGGCCGATGCCGGCAAGGCGGGGGCCGCCCCGGCCAATGCTGCGGCGCCGGCCGAAGCGGCTGCGGCGCCGGCCAATGTGGCTGCGCCCGCGGCCGAATCGGCTGCGAAGAAGTAAGCGCACCCGCGAAAAATTGAGCTCTTTGTGTCCCCGCTTTTGCGGGGACACTTTTGAGTCGGTGTCAGGCCTTCGACGCGTTGTCCTGATAGAAGCGCTGGACCACCGACCAGCCTTCCGCCGCGCTCTCGACATAAGTGAAGATGTCGAGATCCTTCTCCGACACCACGCCTTCTTCGACCAAAGCGTCGAAATTGACGACGCGCTCCCAGAATTCGCGGCCGAACAGCAGCACCGGGATGCGCGAGATCTTGCCGGTCTGGATCAGCGTCAGCAGCTCGAACAATTCGTCGAACGTGCCGAACCCGCCGGGGAAGGCGGCCAGCGCGCGCGCGTGGAGCAGGAAGTGCATCTTGCGCAGCGCGAAATAGTGGAACTGCATGCTCAGGCTGGGCGTCACATAGGGGTTCGGCGCCTGTTCGTGCGGCAGTACGATGTTGAGCCCGATCGAATCGGCATGGACATCCGCCGCGCCGCGATTCGCCGCCTCCATGATCGACGGGCCGCCGCCCGAGCAGACGACGAAATGCCGCCGCCCGGATTCGTCACGCGGGAAATTGCTCGCCAGCCGCGCCAATTCGCGCGCCATTTCATAATAATGCGATTTGGCGACGAGCCGTTCGGCGATGCGCTTGCCCTTCTCGTCGGTGGCGAGATCGAGCAACGCCTGCGCCTTGCCCGGCTCGGGGATGCGCGCCGAGCCGTAGAAGACGAAGGTCGAGCCGATATGCGCCTCGTCGATCAGCAATTGCGGCTTCAACAGCTCAAGCTGGAAGCGGACCGGCCGCAGATCCTCGCGCAGCAGGAAATCCATGTCCTGGAAGGCGAGCCGGTAGGCGGGGTTTTCGGTCTGAGGGGTGGAAATGCTTTCCCTGGCGGTCTCGGCATCCTGCTTGGCGTGCGGAAAGACCCGGGCTGGTACGCGTGTTTCTGTCATGCTCTCGAATTAGCGGCAAAATGTAGCGCGGTCATCCTCAAGGTGGAGGTGATTGTGGTGCGCTGCATTGTAATCGGGCGACAGCACGGTGCCGATGCGCTTGCACGCCGAATCGTGGACGGTGCGCAGGAATTGACGGATCTGCGGGTCGGGCGAATTCCAGTCATCGACGATCGTGATCCGCCGGCCGTCCTTCAGCTCGAACCCGCCGATATCGATCGCATTGCCGATCGAATGCCCCGATCGCCGCGCGGTGCCGGCGACGTTGCGGCAGGAGTAGCTGCCCATGCTGTCGATTCGCGCCAGTTCGCTGCCGAGGATCTGATAAGCGGCCGGCCCCACCGCGTTGCGCGCCCAGGCGGCATAAGTGCGTGCCTCGCCGCAGCGCACCGCGCCGAGGTTGGTGGTCGGCACGCCGATATCGAGCAATTTCACCGTGCCGACGATCGCGCAGCCGGGGCCGAATTGCCGATCGGGCAGCGGCTCGAACGCGACGCCCAATGCGCGGAGGTCCGCAAAACATTGCGCGGTTTCGCGCTCGGAGGGGCCGGTGACCGACGGATAGGCCGGGCGCGACTGTGGCGCGACCGGGCGCTCGCTGCGCCCGCAACCGGCAAGCGTCAGCACGATCAGCGCTGTGATCGTCATGGCGCTTCCGCGCCGACGCCCGCCTTGCCCCACGCTCCGCACGGGCGGGAGTTTTGCGGGAATCGGTGATTCGCGACAAGCGCGCGGGGACGAAGCGAGTCGTTCGCGCGCCGATCCGAATCGGGGGAAGATCGGGTTCAACCCGAAGCGCACTCTATTTTCTTTTCGTCATGCCGGACTTGATCCGGCATCTAGATCGGCAAGCGCTGGTTTTCGTGGCTCTGGATGCCGGA
>JAFKLV010000321.1 GCA_017304125.1 Sphingomonadales bacterium | reverse complement strand
CGACCGAGCGATCGATCTCCACGACATAATCGACCCCGGCCTTTTTCGCCTGCGGTGCCAGGCGATCCGCGGCCGCGCGCGCAACCGTGGCCAGATCGACGTCCTCCAGCTCCAGCGCCACGCCCTCGCCGTCCGCCTGGGTCAGATCGAGCACGTCATCGACCAGCACGCCGAGCCGCGCGACCGATTCGAGGATCGCCTCGACATAGGCATCGGCCTGTTTGGTCAGCTTGCCGGCATAGCCGCCGTGCAACATCTCGGCGAAGCCGCTGATCGAGGTGAGCGGGGTACGCAGCTCGTAGCTCATATTGGCGACGAACGCGGTCTTGACCCGATCGGTATTTTCCAGCGCCTCGTTGCGCTCGCGCAAGGCCTGTTCGATCCGCCGGCTGTCGGTAATGTCGAGCATCGTGAACAGCGCATTACCGTCGGGCAAAGGCACGACGCCGAATTCGAAATGTCGCCCGTCGGCCAGCTCGAACCGCCCGCCGCGCGTCTGCCGTTCCATCGTCGCGGCGCGGACCAGCTCGGTGATGAATTTGGCGCGCCCCGGATTGGCGAGTTTCGAGGCGACCTGTTCGGACACCGCATCGACCCGCGGATGACTGCTGAGGAATTCCTCCTCCAGCTCCCACACCGCGCGGAAGCGATTGTTCCACAATTGCAATTTGCCGTCGGCCGCGAACACCCCGAGCGCCTCGAACAGATTGTCGAAGGTCGCGGTGCGCACCCGCAGCAAGGTATCGCGCGCCGAAGCAAGCTGAACCTGCTCGGTGCGGTCCTCGAAGATCAGTAGCAGCCCGCCGTCGGGCAACGGCTGCGCCAGCACGCGGACATGCGTGCCGCCGGGGAGCATCCAATTTTCCTCGAAGGCATTGACCGCCTCGGTAAACCAGTCGCGCCGCTCCGCCTTCCAGCCGGGGAAATCGCGCACTTCGGGGACGCGATTGGCCTCGCGCATCCGTTCGAGCACGCGATCGAATTCGGGCCGGTCGGCGAGCCATTCGCTGCGCATCGCGAACATTCGCCGGAACGGCTGGTTGCAGAACACCAGCGAGCGATCGCGCCCGAATTGCGCCACGCCCGCGGACAGCCGGTCGAGCATCGTGCGCTGCGCCTCGGCGAAGCGGCGCTCGCGCGCATGCGATTGTTCCAGATCCTCGATATCGATCGCATAGCCCGCGACCCCTCCGGTCGGCAGCGGAATATCGAACAATTTGAGCGAGCGACGCTCGCCACCTATCGTCGCGGGAAGCAGCCGCTCGTGCGGCTTGCCCTTCTCGCGCGCATCGACCGCACCGGCGAGCGGGCCGCCGTGCCCCGAGCCCTCGACCAGTTCCACCCCACGCCCGACGACATCGGCGGCATTCGCGCCCTCGACCGCGGCGACATAGGCCGAATTGACCATCGCCAGCTTGAGGTCCGCGCTGCGATACCACATCGGCAGCGGCGCCGCCTCGATCAGCCCGGTCAGCGCCTCGAACGCGCCGCGCATATCGCCTTGCTGCGCGGAAAGCTGCTCGATCTCGCGCTGGCTCTCGGTCGCGTCGAAGATCCAGATGATCACCGCGCCGATGCCGATCTCATGCGGCGCGCGTTCGCCGCGCCACATCAGCGTGCGCGACGATCCCGGCACCGTCACCGCGCGGGTGAAGCCGCGTGCGGCGCGATGCGCGGCAAGAATGTCGTTCTTCAGCGCGGTGAGCACATCCGCCGGCAACACGCTCGCCAGCTCGTCGATCCGCCCCGGCAGTTCCTTGAGCCCCAGCCAGTCCGCCACGGTGCGGGTCAGCTCGATCCGCCCGTCGCCATAGGCCAGCACCGGCACCGCGGGCGCGGCAGCGAACAATGCCTCGAATCGGCTATTGGCGCGCACCGCCGATCCCGCCGCCGCCGTCGCGCGCAAACCGACGAACAGGGCGACGGTCGCGCCGACCAGCAGCAGCGCGACGATCACCCCGCCAGTCAGCGCTGCGGCAGTCGAGAGTAGGATCATGGCAGCGGTGATAGGCAGAGTTCGGGCATGAAAAAAGGGGGCGGCGCGATGCAGCCCCCTCGTTTCGTGCTTTATTCCCGATCAGTAACGGTAATGATCGGGCTTGAACGGCCCTTCGACCTTCACGCCGATATAATCCGCCTGCTTCTGGCTGAGCGTGCTGAGCTTCACGCCCAGCTTCTCGAGGTGCAGCGCCGCAACCTTTTCGTCGAGGTGCTTCGGCAGGACATAGACCTTGTTGTCATATTCGCCGCTCTTGGTGAACAGCTCGATCTGCGCCAGCACCTGATTGGTGAAGCTCGACGACATGACGAACGACGGGTGGCCGGTGGCGCAGCCCAGGTTCACCAGGCGGCCCTTGGCGAGCACGATGATCTGCTTGCCGTCCGGGAACTTCACCAGATCGGTGCCCGGCTTCACTTCGGTCCACTCATAATTGCTGAGCGCGGCGATCTGGATCTCGCTGTCGAAGTGGCCGATGTTGCAGACGATCGCCATCGGCTTCATCGCCTTCATGTGATCGGCGGTGATCACATCGGCATTGCCGGTCGCGGTGCAGAAGATGTCGGCGCGGGTCACCGCTTCCTCCATCGTCACCACTTCATAGCCTTCCATCGCCGCCTGCAGCGCGCAGATCGGGTCGATCTCGGTGACGAGCACGCGCGCGCCGCCGTTGCGCAGCGACGCCGCCGAGCCCTTGCCGACATCGCCGAAGCCGGCGACGCAGGCGACCTTGCCGGCGAGCATCACGTCGGTCGCGCGACGGATCGCGTCGACCAGCGACTCCTTGCAGCCGTAGAGGTTGTCGAACTTCGACTTGGTCACCGAATCGTTCACGTTGATCGCCGGGAACGGCAGTTCGCCCTTCTTAGCAATCTCGTACAGGCGGTGGACGCCGGTGGTGGTCTCTTCCGAGACGCCCTTCAGGTTCTTCACCGTCTCGGTCAGGTAACCCGGCTTCTTGGCGATGAACGCCTTGAGCGCGCGCTGGAATTCGACTTCCTCGGCATTTTCCGGCTCGCCGAACTTCTCGCCGCGCTCGAGCTTCGCGCCCCAGAGCGCGAACATCGTGGCGTCGCCGCCGTCGTCGAGGATGATGTTGGCGGTGCGGCCGGTGCCGTCATCCCAATCGAAGATCGAGCCGACATAATCCCAATAATCGGCGAGGCTCTCGCCCTTCACCGCGAACACCGGGATACCGGCGGCGGCGATCGCGGCGGCGGCATGGTCCTGCGTCGAGAAGATGTTGCAGGTCGCCCAGCGCACGTCGGCGCCGAGCGCGACGAGCGTTTCGATCAGCACCGCGGTCTGGATCGGCATGTGCAGCGAGCCGGTTATGCGCGCGCCCTTCAGCGGCTGCGACGCGCCGAATTCGCTGCGCAGC
>JAFKLV010000320.1 GCA_017304125.1 Sphingomonadales bacterium | reverse complement strand
GGCGGCGGACCTTTATGGGGACGTGCCGCCGGACAAGCCGCATAGCTGGCGTGAGATCGTTCCCGGCCTGCTCGTGGTGTGCCTCGACACGCTCGCGGCGGGGTTCATCTCGGATCGTTATGGCGCGCCGCTGACGCTGATGGCGCTGCTCCTTGGGCTGGCGCTCAACTTCCTCTCGACCGATCGCCGCCTTACCCCCGGCCTCGGCTTCGCCTCGCGCTCGTTGCTGCGTTGGGGAATCGTGCTTGTCGGCGCGCGGGTGACGATGACGCAGATCATCGGGCTCGGCCCGATCGCCTTGCTCGCGGTGGTGGTGATCCTCGTGCTGACGATCGGCGCCGGCATCCTCGCCGCGCGGCGCTTCGGCTTCGACACCGGATTCGGCGTGCTCGCCGGCGGGGCGGTGGCGATCTGCGGCGCGTCGGCGGCGATGGCGCTCGCAACCACTCTGGGCAGCCGGCGCATCAGCGACGCGCAACTGACGCTCGTGCTGGTCGGCATCTCGGCGATGAGCGCGGCGGCGATGGTGCTCTATCCGATCGCCGCGCATCTGCTCGCCATGTCCGATCGGCATGCCGGCTTCCTGCTCGGCGCCTCGATCCACGATGTCGCGCAGGCGCTCGGCGCGGGCTATTCCTATTCCGACGGCGCCGGGCAGATTGCGACGATCGTCAAGCTCACCCGCGTCGCCCTGCTCGCGCCGGTGCTGGCGGTGGTGGCGATGGCGCTGCCCAGTGGCGACGGCCAGGCCAGGAATATCGGCGTGCCGTGGTTCGTCGTGGGCTTCTTCATCCTGTCGGGGGTCAATTCGCTCGGCTGGGTACCGACGATCGCGGCGACCTGGTCGTCGAAGGTGGCGGCGGCGTTCCTCGCGGCGGCGGTGACCGCGACCGCGATCCGCTCCCCCTTGCCCAAATTGCTCGACGCCGGGCCGCGCCCGTTGCTCGTCATCCTCGCGGCGACGCTGACCGCCTTCGTGCTCGCGCTGCTCGCGGCATTATTCGTGATCGGATGAGAAGCACATTGGCTGGGGCGGCAGGATTCGAACCTGCGTATGACGGTACCAAAAACCGTTGCCTTACCGCTTGGCGACGCCCCAGCAAGATGTGCGGGCGCGCGCCTTAGCGCGCGCCGCGGTGAACCGCAAACGCTTATGCGAGCCGATGCAGCCAGTCGTGCGGATCGGTCGCGCGGCCGCGCTGGATCGCGCCGAGCTGCTCGAGGAAGCGCTGGGTCGTCTGCCCCATGCCGCCCGAGCCGATCTGGAACGCATAATCCGGCCCCGAAACCTTGCCGATCGGCGTGACCACCGCCGCGGTGCCGCAGGCGAAGCTCTCGACGATCCGCCCGCTCTCGGCATCGGCGCGCCATTGATCGATGCTGTACAATTCCTCGCGCACCGTCAGCCCCTGATCGCGCATCAGCGTGATGATCGAATTGCGCGTGATCCCGGGCAGGATCGTTCCGGTCAGCGGCGGGGTGACGACCGAGCCATCCTCGAACACGAAGAAGATGTTCATGCCGCCGAGTTCCTCGATCCAGCGGCGCTCGGCCGCATCGAGGAACACCACCTGATCGCAGCCGCGGCGGATCGCCTCGGCCTGCGCGACGAGGCTGGTGGCATAATTGCCGCCGCATTTCGCGGCGCCCGTGCCGCCCGGCGCGGCGCGCGAATAATCGTGGCTGACCCACAGCGAGATCGGCTTCACGCCGCCCTTCCAATAGGAGCCGACCGACGAGGCGAGCACCATATAAAGATATTCGGACGACGGCTTCACGCCGAGGAACGCCTCGCTCGCGATCATGAACGGGCGCAGATAGAGCGAGCCGTCCGGTCCGGTCGGGATCCAGTCGCGATCGGCGCGCACCAGTGCCTCGATCGAGCCGAGGAACAGATCGTCGGGCAGCTCGGGCATCGCCATGCGCCGCGCCGAATCGCGGAAGCGCTGCGCATTGGCCAGCGGGCGGAACAGCGCGGTCGCGCCGTCTTCCATGCGATAGGCCTTGAGCCCCTCGAAAATCTCCTGCGCATAATGCAGCACGGCGGTCGCCGGATCGACCGTCAGCGTGGTGCGCGCGGTAATCTTGCCGTCGTGCCAGCCCTTGTCCTGCGAGTAACGCACGATCGCCATGTGATCGGTATGAACACGGCCAAACACCGGATCGACCAGCCGCGCATCACGCTCGCTGGCGGGCACGGGGGAAGGGTTCGGCTCGAACGCGAAGTTCAAAAGGGGCCTCCTATCGATCTGGCGCGGTGCGCGCGGTTGGCGGTTGCGATCGGGTAAGGCCGATGGCAATGCCGGTCAACATGGCTGCCACATCTCCTTCCGCCTCTCCGCTCTTCCTGCGCGAACCCGAAATCCGTCGTGGGATCGAACTGCTCTATTTCGGCAACAGCCATGTCACGCGCTCGATCGATCAGGGGCTGGCGCAACAGGGGCTGGGCCGGGCGCATCATCGCGCGCTCTATTTCATCGCGCGCCGGCCCAATATGTCGGTGAGCGACCTGCTCGCGCTGCTCGCGATCACCAAGCAATCGCTGGGCCGCGTGCTCAACGAACTCGCCGAACGCGGGCTGGTCGACAGCCGCCCCGGCGAGCGCGACCGGCGGCAGCGGCTGCTGCGCCTCACCGATGCCGGCGCGAAGCTAGAAAGCGAGCTGTACGAGGCGCTGCGCGAGAAATTGTCCGGCGCTTATTCCAAGGCCGGGCAGGAAGCGGTGACCGGCTTCTGGGCCGTGCTCGAAGGCCTGATCCCCGAGGGCGAACGCGAGCGGGTCGAGGCGCTGCGGCGCTAGAGCGGCTGCCGCTCCGACTACATCGGATCGCCGCTCTATCTTCTTTTGTTTACAGCGATTTCCGAGCCGGCCGGTGAATTCACCGGCCTCGGAATCGCGCTAGCCCCGCGCCGCCGCGGCAGCCATTTCCGCGCCGCGCGCGGCAGCCGCCCCGAGCGTTGCCTGCACCAGCCGGTCGAGCGCGGCACCGTCATCGAGCACGTTGAGCCCGGCGCGGGTCATCCCGCCGGGGCTGGCGACCGCATCGGCGAGCGCCCCCGGCGAGCGCGGATCGGCCTCCGCCAGCGCCGCCGCGCCGCGCACCGTCGCCAGTGCGAGCCGCGCGGCATCGTCATGCGGCACGCCCATATCCTCGGCCGCGCGCGCCAGCGCATCGATGAAGCGGAACAGATAGGCCGGCCCACAGCCGGACAGCGTCGAGGCCGCAGCATAGACCGCGCCCTCCGCCCAGATCACCTCGCCGAGCGGCGCGAGCAACGCATCGACACGCGCGCGCACCGCGGCCGGCGCGGACGGCGCGTTGACCACGGTCACCCCCTGCCCCAGCGCGACCGGCAGATTGGGCATCACCGGCACCGGCACCGGCCCG